>NZ_JBWZNA010000009.1:0-149963 GCF_056725885.1 Acinetobacter sp. GRABPA_MV_2 | reverse complement strand
TAGACAACTCCATTGTGCTCATTGAAGAAGAGATAGGTAAGAGAGTTAGGCACACTGAGGCGAGAAGAATAGATAAATATTTCACTCAATCCCGAGTGTTTCCCTTAGATTTCCCTTTTAAACATTTTTGATAATTTTCGTATTTTGATCTAGTAAGCTACATACAGTTTTGTTCGGTATAAATATATTTTGTTCGATGATCGAACATTATCTAAGTAAAGTACTCAACCAATCTTATAGACTTGGGATGTAAAAAAATATTAATTCTTATAAATAGATATGTAGAAATGAAATATTTACTTAGGCTATTTCTCAAATAAAACTACAAAATATTATTATGTATATCTATCTTAAGACTGTGATTGTAAAATTAAACGTGCAAGCTCTAAATCATCAGGATAAGTAATTTTAATATTATCAGAACGCCCCATTACAACCTGCACAGTTTCACCCATATATTCAAGTGCACTTGCCTCATCGGTAATAGCAATATTATTTTCTAAAGCGTATTCAATTGCTTTTTTGAGCTTTCCAATTTTAGCAATTTGAGGCGTTTGAGCCTGCCATAATGAATCCCGATTTACCGTTTTATTAATATGATTATTTGCCTCAACCTGTTTTAAAGTGTCACGAACAGGAATCGCTAAAATAGCACTATGATTTGATTTAATTGCTTGTTCAACAAGGGTATTTAAACATTCAATTGTTACACAAGGCCGTGCTGCATCATGTACAAGAACCCAATCATTTTCATTAGCAAAAGTTAAAAGATGATTTAAAGCATTTAATACCGAATGGACTCGTTCAGCCCCACCTATACAAAAATGCGCCTTATCTATATTTTGAAATGCGAGCGTCTGAGCAAAGGTATCTTGGGTACCAATTGCCAAAACATAACCACTTAATGGAAGCTGGCTTATGCGTCGAACAGTATGTTCTAAAACAGTCGTATTCTGAATATATTGATACTGTTTCAATTCTGTTTTAGAAAATCGACTTCCTGACCCTGCAGCTGGAATAACTGCCCATAATTTAGTCTGGGATATCTGGGGATGCAGGTGTCTCATTCGTTTCCAAATCAACTTTAGCGTTCGGGTCAATATAAATAGGCTTGTAATGGGTACTAATTGTACTCATTTGAACAAATGTCTCATGTGGTTTAACCAAACCAAGATCAAGGCGAGCATGTTCTTCTATTGCTTCTGTACCATTTTTCAGGTCAAAAACCTCTGCTGCCAAAATACGGTTTCGTTCTTTAAGCTCTTCATTTACTTCAGCTTGTTGCTGAATTTGTTGCATGAGAGCTTGATGAGGGAGATAACCACCCTCACCTAACCAAAATTGATATTGCAGTATGGCTACCAAAACAATAACCAGTAGTAATATCAGTTTGCTTGAAGTGGATCGAAATACTTCTAACATATCATTAAGAGTTTTAATTAAAAACTTTGATTAAGCTTTTGTATTGTATAACAATTTAAAAAGAGCATGCAAAATTCCTGCAAAATCAGTGCAAAACTATTAATGCGCATGTTACTTTAAATTGACCATTGAAACATGTTGCATTTTGTCAAAAATGAATGGAATTTGAAAGGGAAATCATATTTATAAGTACAACTGCTTATAAATCACTCTATATATAAAAGTTATTCTGCGTATCAAGAAATTATGTTTAATAAATAGGAAAAAGTCCTCCGAAGAGGACTTATCAATAGAGATTTAAATGAGCCATTAATTAGAAGCTATAACGAACACTCAGCGTTGCATTTCGTGGTGTTCCCCAATTCATTGAGTTTTCACCAATACCTTCATAATATTTTTCATCAAAAATATTATCGATATTAAATTGAAGTTTAATATTTTTATCTACTTGATAGCCAAGCATCGCACTTGCTAAAACATAAGCATCTTGCTCAATGCGAGAGCTTCCACTACCCGTATAGTATTTACTCTTATAATTTAAGCCAAGTCCTGCACTCCACTGATTAAGTTTGTATTTAACAAATAAATTTGAAGTTGTTCGAGAGTTTGTCGTATTAACCTTCGTACCCTTTGCATCTTTTGCTTCAAAATTAGCAATACCAAAATTAACAGCCCAGTTATCGTTAATCTCGCCCTCAGCTTCAAACTCAAAGCCTTTACTTTCAACACCATCTACAGCACGGTAAGCTTGCTCTGTAGTTTGTGTACCATTACGGACAATAAATACTCCAGGTATCGATTCAGCAAAATTAGATTGTTCTATTCGAAATACTGACAATGCTGTATTTAAATGCCCCCCAAACCACTCACTCTTTAAGCCAGCCTCATAACTCTTACCTGTAATCGGATCAATATATTGATCATTTACATCTTTACGATCTTGAGGTTTGAAAATTTCTGTATAACTCGCATACACAGAATGATCTTGGGCAAAATCATAAATAGCGCCAATATAAGGTGCTAATTCATTGTTAAATTCACGGTTACCTTTATCATTCTCAGCTTTATATTCCCAGTTAGATAAACGTGCACCAGCAATAATTTTTAAAGGATCAAGAATTTGAAATTTTCCAGCAATATATGCCGCAGTTTGTGTGGTTTCATTCAGCGCATTTTTGCCGTTTAAAATAACAGGCTGAAGCAACTCTTGAGCTATATCATTATAGTTAAGCGGACCACCTAAATATTTTTCAATGTCTTGGTTTTTGTTAGATCCACCAAAAATATCTTTTGTCTTTTCATTCTTATTCCAAGATCCGCCAATAATGATTTCTTGTGGACGATTAAAAAGCGTAAATGGGGCATTGATAAAAACATCAATATTGTTTTCTTCACTCGCAGCTTTGGCGCCATATACAGAAACATTATCCTTTTTATTATCATCTATATTTTTTAGTGGACTGGTGTTGGTTGCCTTATCTACTTTTCCAGCTGTATATAACAACATAGAGTCCGTATCTTCTTTGCGGAAAGTATAAGCAACATTTAAATTGACATCATTAAATAAATTCTGTTTTAAGTTCGCAAACACTGCCGTTGTATTCACATCCCAGTAAGTCCAAGGTGCACTTACTGTTAAGCTTCTAGAAAAATTGGTACGGGTCCCATCAGTATAAAAAGCAGGTGTACCACCCCAACGGATACCGTCACGATGCAATTCTTGATAAGTAGCTCCAAGCGACATACTTGTTTTATCGCTCAGATCATAATCAAGAGCACCATAAAATACATTCCGCTCTTTCTCATAAAAATCCATAAATGAATTTTCATCAGAATGCTTCACAAACATACGTCCACGCAATGAACCATCAGCATTAAGCGGTGTAGAAATATCTGCCGAACTACTCCAAGAGTTCCATGAGCCTAATGATGTACTAACATTACCACTAAGTTCTTTTGAGTTTGCATGTTTACGAATCATATTCAGCGCCATCGCTGGATTTCCCGCACCTGTGGTTAGGCCATTAGCACCTTTCACCACCTCGACGCGATCATAAATATCTAAATCAAGGTCCCCTGTACCTAAATTAATCGTGCTCGGTATTCCATCTATTAAGTAATAATCTACCTCAAAACCACGTGCATAAACTTTCTGACGCTCATCAGTACGTGAAGTCGAAACACCCGTAATATTGTTCATTAAATCTTGAAATGAATCGATTTTACGATCATCTAAATACTCACGGGTTAAAACCTTCACCGATTGTGGTGTTTCACGAAGAGATAAATTTAATTTTGTAGAAGTATTTGCGCTTTTTGCTGCGTAACTGCCCGAACCTTCAGTAACAGTGGAATTTTCTTGTTCTGCTTGTACTCTTATCGTTTCTAAGGTGGCTGTTCCATTTTTCTCATCTGCATAACCAACTGAAGGAACAGTTAAAGCCATAGCAAATGCTAAAGGATGAGCTCTAAATACTTTTCTAAAGGGCGAAGTGTACATAAGAAAATTCCATAATAATTAATGTGCTGTGCGAGATTCCTTACCCTTTTACTACTTTGTTCCTTGTTACAAAGCAGAAAAAGTCGGCACAAAAATTAACACGAATGATAATTGTTATCAACAATATATTAATAATCACTACTATTTGTTTAGAGTGGGTTATCAGTAATTTTAATTATTGATGTATTTCTTTCCCATCCAACCCCACACTCGGATCATCAGGCAGTTAAATTTATCGTGCTCCAATTAATTAATAAAATGTTATGCAATTGTCTTACGATTAACTCAAAAATAACAAACTAAACAGTATTTTCTTTTATATTTTATTATTCTTCTAAAATCTCATCATAGAGAATAAAGGTACAAGTTGTAGTGCATAAAGTTTTAGCATTTTCTTTAGTAAGCTTAGGTTTGAGCGCTTGTAATAATCATACTGATGATAGTCCATCAAAAATAATTAATGTGGAGGACTCCCAAAAAATAAATAGACCTATTAATACCTATACATATGAATTTAATGACATTATTTATAAATTAAATACTGAACAAGACCAAATAACAGCTCATTTTAAATTAAAACGTTTATTAAAAAAGATGCCACCTAACGATAACAACTTAAACATTTTAAAAACTAAACGTAAAATACTCATACATTTAGGTTGTCTTAATGAAGCTTATCGCGTTACCGAAAAAATACTAGCTAAATCAGAAAATTCAAAATTACAAGAGATGCAATGTATTTTCCTAAGTAAAATGAAGAAAGATGCTCATGAAATAAAAGCATGTTATGAAAAAACCGCGAATAGTTATTTAAATGAGATAAATTTAATTCCTAAAGCTGCTTTGCGATATCAATATGCTTTATGGAGACATTATGCAGCAATGTTCCATGCTGGTCATATAGAATATAAAGATAAACTCCAAGAAGTTATTGATTATCACAACATTGAAGATCACAAAAAAACATATCAACAAATGTATAAAAATGTTATGGATCCTCAAGTTTTTCAAAAACGTCTAGATGAGATTCCTTATACTCCTGATTGTCATTAAACTATTTTTTTAAATCTTAATATCAGTTATTTTTATAGCTTGCATCATTATTAAATCTAATCTAACTAATAAGAATGTCTTTGTTGATATATCTTTTAATACTGCCTTCCCTTTTGGGAATAGCATCACCTCTTAATAGATCTATTTTTGAATAGTACAGCACATAATTAGACTAACTATCTTAAGTTTATTCACACAGAATTAGTTACGAATAAAATTTATAAAAAGTCACATATGCTTCACTCTTTTAACCAATAACTACCTAAAAAGTATATTTTTTTATTTTCTAATTTGTTAAGAATTTTATAAGGATTTCTCTCAATATTTTAATAAGGAGAAAGGTGAAAAATGGATTTTATTAATATATTTATAGGTGATACAACCTGGAACTTTGTTTTAGAAGTTTTAGTTCGATGTACCGTGATGTTTATCATCATTATTAGTTTTTTAAGATTATCTGGTAAACGAGGTGTACGTCAGCTCTCCCTTTTTGAACTCGCAATCATTTTATGTTTAGGGTCAGCAGCTGGCGATCCGATGTTTACTGAGGATATACCTATTGCACATGCCTTTGTTGTGTTTATCGTTATTCTTTTTCTTTATCGATTTGCTACATGGAGCATGGTAAAGCATAAAAAAATTGAAGATTTACTTGAAGGAAAAGCACTTTGTATTGTTAAGGATGGTCTTGTAGTCTACAAAGATTTCCAAAAACAATCATATTCTCATGATGAGTTTTTCTCAGAAATGCGGCAACAACATGTTGAGCATCTTGGACAAGTGAGAACAGCTTTATTAGAGTCTGATGGTATTCTTAGTCTGCTTTATTTTGAAGATGAGGACGTAAAATGGGGCCTACCATTATTCCCTGACGCTTACCGCAGAGCCAATGTACTTAAACTTAATACTTTTTATTCATGTATGAAATGTGGTGAAACTAAAATTTTAAATAAAATCGACCAAGAATGTAGCCGATGTCAACATCACAGTTGGGCTGAGTCTTTAAAAACACGCCGATTAGGATAATAAAAAAGGTGCTATTTCCTATTAAAAACAGGAAATAGCATCTTCAAATGTTAAAAAATTAATTTTAACTTTTTATTTAAAGATTAGTTTAAACCTTTAAATTCAGCTTTACCGCGGTAAGCAGCTTTAGTCAATTCTTCAATACGAAGTAATTGGTTGTATTTAGAAACACGGTCAGAACGGCAAAGTGAACCAGTCTTGATTTGGCCAGCTGCTGTACCTACTGCCAAGTCAGCAATTGTTGAATCTTCCGTTTCACCAGAACGGTGAGAAATAACAGTCGAATAACCATTTGCTTTAGCAAGATAAATTGCGTCTAAAGTTTCAGTCAAAGTACCGATCTGGTTGTATTTGATTAAGATTGAGTTACCAACTTTTTCATCAATACCACGTTGTAAAATCTTAGGATTAGTTACGAACAAGTCATCACCAACCAATTGGATTTTATCACCAAGGATTGAAGTCAAGTAGCTCCAGCCTTCCCAATCAGACTCATCTAAACCATCTTCGATTGAGATAATTGGATATTGATTTACAAGACCAGCTAAATAATCTGCAAACTGATGGCTTGTAAATGCACGGTTGCCTTCGCCTTCTAAAACGTATTGACCGTTTTTGTAGAATTCTGAAGATGCGCAGTCTAACGCAAGCATCATGTCTGAACCAGCTTTGTAACCAGTCAATTCAATTGCTTGTAAAATGATTTGAATTGCTTCTTCGTTAGAACGTAAGTTAGGAGCAAAACCACCCTCATCACCCACAGCAGTATTCAAACCTTGTTTCTTTAAAACTGATTTTAAAGAATGGAATACTTCAGCACCAGCACGTAAAGCTTCAGCAAATGAAGTGAAACCTACAGGCTCAATCATGAACTCTTGAATATCAACAGTGTTGTCCGCATGCTCACCACCATTTAAGATGTTCATCATCGGTACAGGCATTGTCAAAATTGTTTGACCACGAAGATCTGCGATGTATTGGAAAAGAGGAAGTTTCTTTTCTTCAGCAGCAGCGCGCGCAGCAGCCAATGACACAGCTAAAGTTGCGTTAGCACCTAATTTCTCTTTGTTTTCAGTACCGTCAAGCGCGATCATTGTATTATCAATGTCTTTTTGCTCAAAAACTGATTTACCCAACAAAGCATCACGAATCAATGTATTAACGTTATTAACTGCTGTACGAACGCCTTTACCTAAGTAACGCGATTTATCACCGTCACGTAGTTCT
Source organism: Acinetobacter sp. GRABPA_MV_2 (assembly GCF_056725885.1). Classification (NCBI taxonomy): domain Bacteria; kingdom Pseudomonadati; phylum Pseudomonadota; class Gammaproteobacteria; order Moraxellales; family Moraxellaceae; genus Acinetobacter; species Acinetobacter sp. GRABPA_MV_2. The sequence goes on along the minus strand of NZ_JBWZNA010000009.1, from coordinate 142,735 downwards.
AAAGCTTCACGAGAACCAGTTGAAGCACCAGATGGTGCACATGCACGACCAACAACCCCAGATTCTAAAATTACGTCTGCTTCGATGGTTGGGTTACCACGAGAGTCCAAAATTTCACGTGCACGAATGTCAACGATTTGGCTCATGAACAATTCCTCTTTGAATGAATATGAGCTGCGGTTAAAGCAGCGTAAGGGTTATAAAACAACTCAATGGGTGTCTAACTTTTTGAATCCTTTAACTAAAGTATCCAATTCTTTTATTTGTGCCAAGAATGGTTCAAGTTGGGACATACGTAATGCACAAGGTCCATCGCATTTTGCATGTTCTGGGTCTGGGTGTCCTTCCAAGAACAATCCAGCCAAACCAGTTGCCATTCCAGCGCGTGCTAAAGTTGTAATTTGAGCACGACGACCACCTGCTGAGTCAGCACGACCACCAGGGGTTTGTAACGCATGTGTCACGTCAAAGAAAACTGGCACATTCATTTCTTTCATTGTGTCAAAGCCAAGCATATCTACAACAAGATTGTTATAACCAAATGCTGAACCACGTTCACAAAGAATAAGTTTGTCGTTTCCTGCTTCTAAACATTTATGCAGGATATGACGCATTTCATGAGGTGCTAAAAACTGGGCTTTCTTAATATTAATAATAGCCTGTGTTTTTGCCATCGCCTCGACAAGATCAGTCTGACGACTTAAGAAAGCGGGTAATTGAATAATATCGGCTACTTCTGCAACCGGTGCAGCCTGATATGGCTCATGCACATCAGTAATGATAGGAACATTAAAATGTTTTTTAATATCACCTAACCATTCGATACCTTTTTCAAGTCCAGGACCACGGAATGAATGCAGACTAGAACGATTTGCTTTATCAAAACTCGCTTTAAATACATAAGGAATATCTAAGCGTTTGCAAATATCAACATACGTTTCTGCAATTTCAAAAGCTAAATCTTTTGATTCAAGTACGTTCATTCCGCCAAATAATACAAATGGCAAATGATTTGCCATTTGTATATCGCCTAAACGTACAACTTCTTGTGGTTTTAATTGTGACATTTAAACTTTCCCAGTTTATTTAAAATCGCATTATTTACTTTTTTGATGCTGTGTTTTTGCAGCGTCAATAAAACTAGCAAATAATGGATGTCCATCACGTGGTGAACTTGTAAATTCCGGGTGGAATTGTACAGCAATAAACCAAGGATGTTCAGGAATTTCTACAGTTTCAACTAAATGTTGTGCTGAAGAGTAACCTGAAATCTTCATACCAGCTTGTTCAATCGACTCGATGAAACGGTTATTCATTTCATAACGGTGACGATGACGCTCAGTGATTTCAGCTTTACCGTAGACTTCACGTGTTTTTGTGCCTTCAACCAATTCAGATTTTTGAGCACCTAAACGCATAGTTCCACCTAAGTCAGACTCAAGGCTACGTTGTTGTAATTCACCGCGCTCATCTAACCATTCAGTAATTAAACCAATAAGTGGATATTTTGTAGAGCGGTTAAATTCTGTAGAAGAAGCTTCTGGCATACCTGCAACATGGCGAGCGTATTCAATAACAGCCAATTGCATGCCTAAACAAATACCCAAGAATGGGATTTTGTTTTCACGTGCGTATTGAATAGCTTTCATTTTGCCTTCAGTACCACGTTCGCCAAAACCACCTGGAACTAAAATTGCGTCAGCTGTACTTAAAATAGATACGTCTTGGCTTTCAAGTTCTTCAGCGTTGACATAATCGATTTGTACTTTTACGCGATTTTTAATACCTGCGTGTAATAATGCTTCATTCACAGACTTATAAGCATCTGGTAATTCAACATATTTACCAACCATAGCTACACGTAAAGTGTATTCAGGATTTAGTAATGCTTCGACTACATTGTCCCAATCTTCTAGGTTTGCTTCTGGAAGATCATTAAATCCAAAACGCTCACAGATCAAGTCATCAACGTTTTGTTCATAGAATGTACGTGGAATTTGATAAATTGTTTTCGCATCTTTACATACCACTACAGCACGCGCTTCTACGTTAGTGAACAATGCAATTTTGCGTTTAGTGTCAACATCCACATCATATTCAGTACGGCAGATAAGAATATCTGGCTGAATACCAATCGAAAGCAACTCTTTAACAGAGTGTTGAGTTGGTTTTGTCTTAAGCTCTGCTGCAGATTTGATATATGGCAACAAAGTTAAATGCATAAGCATGGTTCTTTTATGACCAAGCTCAACCATTAACTGACGAACTGACTCCATAAATGGAAGTGATTCAATATCACCTACCGTACCGCCAATTTCTACAATAGCAACATCGTAGCCTTCACCTGCGCGAAGTACACGTTCTTTAATGTTGTCAGTAATATGAGGAATAACTTGAACTGTACCACCAAGGTAGTCACCACGACGTTCTTTATTTAAAACGTCCTGATATACACGACCACTGGTAAAGTTATTAAGTTTGGTCATTTTCGCACGACGTAAGAAACGTTCGTAATAACCCAAGTCTAGATCAGTTTCGGCACCATCCTCTGTGACAAAAACTTCACCATGTTGGAAAGGGCTCATTGTCCCTGGATCGACATTAATGTAGGGATCCATTTTAACCATTGTGACTTTTAAGCCACGGGCTTCCAAAAGTGCAGCAACTGAAGCAGCAGAAATACCTTTACCTAGCGATGAAACTACACCACCAGTGACAAAAATAAAATGGGTCATTAAGTTTCTCGTACAATCAAGCCGAAATCGGCCTACAATGTTTGGCAATTTTACTGTACTCTGCCCCTATAAAGCAAAGTCAAACCGCATCAATTCAAAGATCATTAAACAACTGGCTATTCTATCAGCATTTTTAATAAAAATTTAGGTCAATCTCACATGATTTTTTCATTCTCTTTTGCTGTTATAATGCCAACTCCTCAATTAAATGTTGTTTAGGACAATGGCAAATAAAAAACTTTTAATCTGTGCTGCAATTGCAGCTGGACTATTGTTAACCGCATGTGTCAAAAAAGAAACACCTAAAGAAGAAGAGCAAGAAAAGGTTGAAACTGCTGTTTCAGAACCTACACCTGCTGAACCTGCAAAATTTGAGTCTTTAGAAAGTGTTCAAACTGAAGAAGCTCAAACTCAGGAACCAACGCAAGTTGAAGTTCATCGTGAAGAAACAGCGAATACGACAACTGAAATTCGCCGTGAAACTCGCCCTACCCAACCTGATCAAAATTCACAAACAACAGTTTCTGAGCAACCTAAAGCAGAGCCGAAACCAAAACCTGAACCTAAGCCTGAGCCAAAAGCAGAGCCAAAACCTGAAAAGGTTCAGTCAAAACCAGCCGAACCATCTCAAACTGAAGATGATGCTGTTGCTGCTGCAATTGCTGCTGCTACTCCAGCGCTTAAAAACTAAGTTCGTAAACACATATGCCCAAATTGAACCATCAATTTGGGCTTTTAAGTATTATTAAATTTAATAAACAGTTTTACTTTTTCTTCGCATTTTATCTTTAAAGTTTCCCTAGATATCAATTAGGGACAATCTACTTTTTTCACTTCAAAAAAACATTGACGATAAATTTAGAGCGATGTAGTTTTTCAACAAGTTCCTTTTTGGAACTTGTTGAAAGAAGATTGGAGCTTAGAATGAATACTGTATCAAATCGTGTCCCCGCCTCATTTCCAGTCCGTCGTATGGACTATAATTTTGAAAATGTACCTCGCTACTGGTGTAATAATGAACCCACTTTTACCCATTATTTTACGGGTTTATCTACATTGTTCCCTGAAGGTGAATCATATTTCGTTCGCTCTGTTCGAGCTTTACGTGCTAAAGCAAAGTCGAATGAAATTTTAGATCGTGAAATTAGTGCTTTTATTGGCCAAGAAGCTATGCACTCTAAAGAACATCATGCTTTTCATGTAAGTGCACAGCAATATGGTTTAGATCCTCAATCTTTAGAAAAAGTAACTGGCATCGTTTTAAAAGCTATTGAAAAAGTTTTTAGTAAAAAATGGAATTTGCTTGTAACAGTAGGTCTAGAACACTACACCGCAGTACTTGTGGTTAGTATGATGCAATCTGTTAATGAATTGATGACGGACTCAACTATTCGCAATTTATGGCTATGGCATAGTATTGAAGAAACTGAACATAAAGCTGTGGCCTTTGATCTCTATCAACATTTATATGGAAGTGGCTTAAGCGCATACCTTCCTCGCATTACAGTCTTTACTTTAAGTCTATTTTTGATTACCGGTTTTTCAACAATTTATCAATTCGTTCTTATGAAACGGGATCATCAACTCTTAAATTTCAAATCATGGCGTAAGTTCTTTAGTTTTGCGAATAAACAATATAGAACATTGATCCCTCAATTTTTTGACTATTATCGATTTGACTTTCATCCCAACCAAACAGATGAAAAAGACCTCGTGGCTAGCACAAAAATCAAAATTGGACTAAAAGATCCAAAATTGCTTTTATCTTGATCTAATAAAATTATAAAGCCCATCTGTTGAATGGGCTTTATTTAACTTATTGCGAAATTACAGTTATTGCTTATGTTCGACCAAAAAATAATTTGATATTAATTTGGCCGCCCATGAGGTACTTTTCCATCCTTCGTAAAAGCCACAGTGACTTCCTTTTTTTGTGGTGATTACCGCAATATTACTCATTTGCTGAATCGTTTCTTTGTAAGGTTCCAAATTTTTAATAGAACAGACTGGATCGTCCTCAGCATTAAGAATCATTAATGGTATTTTGACATTCTCAAATACATAAATTGGATTAATGGCTTGGCAATAGCTTTGATAATCATCAAAGCCAGCCATTTCAAAATATTCTTTCTCAAACTCTTCCAGACTTGTCGTTGCAAGAACCTTTTCTAAAGAAGCAATCTGGTTCCAAGTACTTTGATAAGGATGAATAAAATACTTGAATAACTTTTTGGTCATCATTTTGCTATAAAACGGATGAACATTTTTAAAGCCAATCTCTGTGTTGTAGCCCGGACACATTGCAAAAGCAGCTTTAAATGGCGTGTCAGTACCTTGCTCTCCTAAGTAACGAACTAGTAGCCCTGTCCCGGCAGAGGAACCTACTGCGTATAAATCCGTTTTAGAGAATAATTTTTGAATATGCTCAAGTTGCTCTTTAAGGTCGCTTGTTGATCCAAAAAGAGAAATCTGTGGCACAGGCATAGGTAAGCCAGCATGCCCACGGCGTAAGCATAGTGCTATTCTCCATCCCGTATAATGATGTATGTCTTTCACAAGTTCACGCATACTTTCAGGTGTTCCTGTAATGGTATGCATAATGACAACAGTTGGAGTATCTGGAGGAAGATCATAGCCATACCACGCGATCGCAGTTACGCCACCATCTTTCATAGTGAGCTGATCAATACGGTCATATTCAAGCTTAATGGTTTTTTTTCTAATGATATCAAAATACAAAAGATGAACGTGATTGTTGCTCAACCACGGTGTGGGCCGATATTTTTGCTTGAGCTGGGGCAATTTCTCCAGAATATCTTTTATTTTCCCATTTGGGTCATAATAGATTTTTGGCTGTTCGGCACCTAATACCGAATCGAACAATTCTGAACCGAAAGCTTTAATTTTATTTAAAGTAGATATGCCCATTTCCAATCACTACCTCTGATTATGAGTTAAATGATTGCCGCACTAATGCTGCAACCTGTTGTCCCCAAATTGCATAAATTTCTTTACTCGGATGAAAGCCATCACTTGCCATAGGCAGATTCATCGCTTGAAAATGCCGAATATCATATTGAATGAATCTAAATTGGTTTTGTGATTGTAACCATTTATCTAATGTCTGATTTATTTGTTCCGCATATTTTCCAAACAACCAAGCCAATGGATTTGGTAACGCTGGAAAATGCTGCATTGGCGGAACACCAGAAACAATAATGAGCTTAGGCTGAAAACGTGCCTGTATATATTGAAATAATTGTTTTTGTTGTTTTATCCATGAACTTGCTGAGGTTAATTTTGTTACATCATTAACACCAATCGACGTAACCACCACATCGTAATTTTGTTGCTCTAAATGCTGTACTGCTTGAAAAACCTGCTTAGTTGTATCACCTGTTTTTGCATGCAGTTTCCAGCGTATCGAATATTGATCTTGCAACTCAGAAATAATTGCACCAGATAAAGCATCTTTTTGGTTTTCTACCCCAACACCTGCTGCGGCAGAGTCTCCTAAAATAAGTAATGATAGAGGTCTTCCCTTGCCAACGATGCCTTCTCTATCACCGCTTGCTTCTAGCAGTCGTGGTGTATTCTTGCGAACCTTTGTTCCTTGTACAAACAGTACAGGAAGCAATGCTAGAGTTGAAAGCTTTAACCACATTTTATTGATCTCTATCTTACTAGGCTATTTACTAAAATTATTGAGGTTGAAACTTAGCAATTCTTATACCCATTTGTTCAGCCAATGCAGCTAAGCCACTCATTGGACGTATCATTACTTCAAAATCAATAATTTTGCCTTGTTCATTAAAACGAATCATATCAATACCTTTTAATGATTTACCACTAACATTGGCACTGAACTCAAGCACTACATTTTCACCGTCTTCTGTATAAAACTCACGATGATAGGTAAAGTCTTCGAACACCTGAATCACATTGGTAAGAATGAAGAAAACGACCTGCTTTCCTTCATAAGGTTTGTAAGCAACTGGTGAGCGAAAAACCACTTCATCCGCCAGCAAGTCATTTAGATCGGATAAGTTACCAGCCTGAACCATTTCATGCCATTTTTCTAAAGACTGATTTGTTGTTTCGAGTGTCATTGTTTTTTTATATCCTATAATTTAACCAAAGAAGTAATGGGCATTTCTCTTTAAAAAAATGCCCATAAAAATTTATAGTGTCGCTGCTAATTCAGCACCTTGGCGTATTGCACGTTTTGCATCTAGTTCACCTGCCTCTTTAGCGCCACCAATTAAATGAACTTTTTTTCCATCTGTTTTTAATTGATCATACATTGCGGTAAATGACTCTTGGCCTGCGCAAATCACCACATTATCAACCTCAAGTACACTTGGTTTCCCATCCACAGTAATATGTAAACCTTGATCGTCTACCTTGTTGTATTGCACACCTGCAAACATTTTGACCTGACGATTTTTTAGTCCTGTGCGATGAATCCAGCCTGTTGTTTTACCTAAACCAGCACCTACAGCAGCAGTTTTACGTTGTAGTAAATAGATTTCTCGTTCAGAGGCCTCAACTTTTGGCTGTTTTAAACCGCCTACATGTTCATATTGAGTATCGATTCCCCATTCTTCATAAAACTTTTCTGGATTTAAGCTGCCACTTTCACCTTCATGAGTAAGATATTCAGCTGTGTCGAAACCAATACCACCCGCTCCAATAATGGCAACACGTTGTCCTACTGGCACACGCTCTTTTAAAACCTGTAAATAGCTCAGTACTTTAGGATGATCAATTCCCTCAAACTGTAATTGACGAGGCGTTACACCTGTTGCAACCACAATTTCATCAAAATTTGCTTGACTTAATTCTTCATAAGTTGCTTGATGATTTAACACAAGTTCAATATTTGGTCGCAATTCAATTTGACGACTAAAGTAACGTAAAGTTTCGTAGAACTCTTCTTTTCCAGGCACCGTTTTTGCAATATTAAACTGACCACCAATTTGATGACTTGCTTCAAAAATTTTAACTTGATGCCCGCGATCAGCTGCATATACCGCAAAACTTAAACCTGCCGGACCCGCGCCAATAACAGCGATATTCTTTTTAACCTGAGCTTCTTTAAAGATCAGTTCAGTTTCATAACATGCACGCGGGTTTACTAAACAAGTTGCGATTTTCATTGAGAAAATATGATCTAAACAAGCTTGGTTGCACCCAATACACGTATTAATTTCATCACTCCGGCCTTGACTTGCCTTCAAGACAAACTCAGCATCAGCTAACATTGGTCGTGCCATAGACACCATATCAGCATGACCAGATGCCAATACATGCTCAGCCATTTCAGGCGTATTAATTCGGTTAGAAGTAATTAAAGGAATAGAGACTTCACCTTTAAGTTTTTCAGTCACCCAAGTAAATGCAGCACGTGGAACTTTGGTCGCAATTGTTGGAATACGTGCCTCATGCCAGCCAATACCTGTATTGATAATTGTTGCACCCGCTTTTTCAATTTCTTTTGCAAGCTGAATCACTTCATCAAAACTTGAACCGCCTTCAACTAAATCAAGCATGGATAGACGATAAATAATGATAAAGTTTTCACCCACTAATTCACGCGTACGCTTTACAATTTCAATTGGAAAGCGTATACGATTTTCGTAACTACCGCCCCATTCATCATCACGATGATTCGTACGAGCTGCAATAAACTCATTAATTAAATAACCTTCGGAGCCCATAATTTCTACACCATCATAGCCCGCATATTGAGCAAGTTTGGCACAGTTGGCAAAGTCATCAATGGTTTGTTGTACTTCCGCAGAGCTTAAAGCTTTAGGCTTAATCGGGTTAATCGGTGCTTGAATTGCTGAAGGTGCAACGTTATTTGCCTGATAAGAATAACGACCCGTATGTAAAATCTGCATAGCAATTTTACCCCCAGCTTCATGAACAGCTTGGGTAATTACTTTATGTTTTTCAGCTTCTTCAATTGTATCTAGTTTGGTTCCGTGGCTAAAGACAACACCATCATCATTTGGAGAAACACCACCAGTTACAATCAGCCCCACATCACCTTTTGCACGCTCAGCATAAAACGCAGCCATGCGCTCATATCCTTGTGGTGCTTCTTCTAAGCCAATGTGCATAGACCCCATAAGCACACGGTTTTTTAAAGTAGTAAAGCCTAAATCAAGTGGCTTTAATAAATGTGGATAAGCTGACATATTTTCTCCTATGGCTAGCAATAAGCATTGCTAATGCAACTTGTTGCATAAATTTATAATCAAATTTTGACTTTTATGCAACATGTTGCATAATCTCATGAGTCACACTTTACTTTTGCTTACAAACTGGATTGCCATGTCACTTCCTCATGTTTTATTGACCAGCTTGCTTGAACGTCCAAGTACAGGGTTTGAACTCGCCCGCCGCTTTGACCGATCAATGGGCTTTTTCTGGAATGCCACTCACCAGCAAATTTATCGTGAACTCAATAACATGCTGAAAAAAGGCTGGGTTTCCACTTTAGAAAATGAAATGGATAATGGTCGTAAAAAAACCTATCAGGTCGAACAACTGGGTCGTATAGAACTGGCTTCATGGATGACGCAACAAAGTGAACCTGCGCAGCTTCGTGATGATTTGATGGTTAGATTGCGTGCAGAAGCACAATTGAGCAATAATCAGATATTACCTGAACTGTTAAGGCATCTTGGTTTACACCACGAGAAGCTCAAACTTTATCAAAGTATTTATGATAAAGATTTTAAAGACAGTGATGATCTAAATGACCGTGTGTTATACATCCATAAAATGATCTTAGAACTTGGAATTACGATGGAAAGTGAATGGATCAAATGGTTGGAACAAGTCATCCCTCAATTAAAACGCTTTGCCCAAGATAACCCATCTGGAGAATAGCCATGCCGTATTACACCATGCCCGATCAGGAAAATTTATTTGTACGCCGTGTTGGTCGTGGTGAGCCTGTTTTGGTTTTATCTGGCCTTGGCATGCAAAGTTGGCAGTGGCTACCGTTTATTTATGCAAACCGCAAAGAATATGAATTTATTATTCCAGACTGGCGTGGTTTCGGTGGTTCAAAGAATTGTGCAATTCCCGAACAAGATGCTATTTCTAGCCATTGGCAAGATGTTGCTCATTTAATAGATCAATTAAAACTTAATAACTTTATCTTGATGGGCTATTCAATGGGCGCAACGACCGCCATGCATGGTATGAAACATGCGCAACTTGCACAACAGTTAAAAGCCTATTTACATATTGATCAGACACCGAAAATATCAGTAGATTCGACTTGGGAATATGGTTTATTCGGCCCTCTTCACACCCAGTTCAAACAATTATTAAATGATATTTATCAATTATTGTTAAAGCATAAAAACGCAAAATATCTTTATGAGCTCTCACTTCCAGATCGACAAGAACTAGTCCGTCTATGGGTAGATTTTATTGAATTGCAAAGTAGCAATCCTTTTAGTCCGCTAGTTTTTAAAACAGCTTTAAAACAGCCTTTTTTACAAAAATATTTATTACCTATTCAACGATTGGATTACTTGTTTTGGTATGTTGAAAATTATCTTTATCACAATGAAGATTATCGAGAAGCAATTCAGCAGTTAGCATGTCCTACCACCTTCTTTATTGGTCGCAATTCTACACTTTATCCAGAAACTGGTCAGACGCTGATTGCACATAGTGTTGAGCATGCAAAAGCAATATATTTTGAACGTTCAGGCCATACACCTTTATTAACCGAACCTAAAAAGTTTGGACATGAAATCAATACATTCCTATCCGAACTCAAACATGCTTCTTAAAAAATAAAGGGATCTATTTATAGATCCCTTTTTTAAATCAATAAATAATTAAGCGGAATGAGCTAATTCTTTTGTCTTTAATTGCTTAGAGACATTTAATAAAAGCTGCTCTGTTTTTTCCCACCCTAAACAACCATCAGTTACTGACTGGCCATAAGTCATATCACAAGAAATCTTTTGGTTACCATCAACCAAATGACTTTCAATCATGACACCTCGAACTTGTGTTTTTAAACGTTCAGCAACGATTTGCTGTAAAACTTCTGGCTGACGCAACGGATCTTTCCCACTGTTACCATGACTACAATCAATCACGAGTGCAGGTAGATTTTGTTTGTGTTTTTCTCGTATCGCCTGAATTGAAGCTAAATCGTAATTTGGCCCATGATTTGCACCACGCAAGATCAAGTGCGGTAATGGGTTTCCAGCACTTTGAATCACTGAAGGCAAGCCTTGTTGATTCATTCCTAAAAATTGATGTTCATTTTGCGCGGACTGAATCGCATCTAATGCAATCTGAATTGAGCCATCAGTACCATTCTTGAAACCAATACTGTATGGCATATGACTTGAGATTTCACGGTGAATCTGAGATTCGCTTGTGCGAGCACCAATTGCACCCCAAGCCAATAAATCATCAAAATAGCCAGTTGCCATAGGACTTAAAATTTCACTCGCGATTGGCAAACCCTTTTCAATAATTTGTAGGTAGAGTTCACGAGATTTTTCTAAACCAAGTTGTAAATTTGATGAACCATCTAAATTTGGATCATACATGAACCCCTTCCAACCCACTGTGGTACGTGGTTTTTCAATGTATGTACGCATCACGATAAAAATCTGATCTTTAACTTTTTCTTGTAATTTTTGCAGCTTTTCAGCGTATTCAAGTACTGCAACTGGATCATGAATTGAACAAGGCCCTGTAATTACCATTAGACGATGATCGTTGCCGTTAAGAATATTTTGAATAATTTGGCGGTGTTCGGCAATTTGACGTGCGAAAGAGTATGCAAGCGGGTATTTCGCTTTTAACTGGATAGGTAAACTAACTGGTGTTTCTTTTGTATTGGTTTGAGTCAGTAAAGTATTTAGGGCATTCATTGGTTTTTTCCTTGGGACTGCAATCTACTCAGTCCGATCATTTATTTGAGCGTTTTGGATCTATTCGTTGGTAAAGGTAAGCAAAAGTAAAACCAATAAAAGTTGCTAAAGTATGAATAAGTCATGTTGTTCATTTTAAGTTCCTCGATTCTAAAAAGATAAAGCATAAAAAAACCTGATCGGGGTTGCCGATCAGGTATTAACTGTGATGGGCAACTTTCTCATGCCCGAATACGCTCAGGCAACTATCTAAATTGCCAAAAGTAATAGTAAGCGTTAGTGTTCACAGATTGATTTAACATCTTTATCTCAAATATTAAAAAATGTTCCTTAAATCTAAAATACGCATTGTTGATGAGTTTGACAAGTCTTTTTTTTGAAAAAAACTTCTTATTTTTCTCGCTTACGATTTGATTCAATGATGCATTAACGAATCAACCCTTGAGGTTGCAAAATAATTAAACCAGCTCCACAAAGCACAATTAGACCACCTAATATATCCCATCTTGTTAATCCCACCTGGTCAACAAAGCGTAGCCACATAAGCGCAGTAAAAATATAGATACCACCATAGGCCGCATAAATGCGTCCAGAAGCTGCCGGATGTAAAGTCAACAGCCATACAAAGACCGCCAAGCTTAAAATAGTAGGTAGCCATAACCAAGCCGACTTCCCTTCTTTTAAAATCAGATAAGGAAAATAACAACCAAGAATTTCAGCAATTGCCGTGATAATAAATAACCCGAATACGCTCAGTATTCGGGTTATAGTAAAACTCTCAATTAACATAACTTATGCTGGTTCTGCCGTATGATGATCTTCAAATACTTCAAGTTTTAAGCCGACAGCTTTGCCATCTTCTTTTTTCACCGATACAGCCACATTACCACCATGATCTGCAAGTTCACCAAACAGAATCATTTCAGCGAGTGGTTTCTTCAAGTGCTCTTGAATGAGACGTTGCATTGGACGAGCACCCATCAAACGGTCATAACCATTTGTAGCCAACCAATCTCTCGCACTTTGATCAACATCAAGAACAACTTGTTTTTCATCCAATTGCGCTTGTAATTCTGTTAAGAATTTGTCGACTACAGACTCAATCACAGTAGTTGGTAATGCTTTGAATTGAATAACACCATCTAGACGGTTACGGAACTCTGGAGAGAAAGCACGTTTCATGGCTTCTTGGTTATCAGAACTATGATCTTGTTCAGTGAAACCAATACTCGCGCGAGAAATACTTTCCGCTCCAATATTCGTAGTCAAAACAATAATCACATTTCTAAAATCTGACTTACGTCCATTATTATCCGTTAAAGCGCCATGATCCATGATTTGTAGCAATAGATTAAACACATCTGGATGTGCTTTCTCAATTTCATCAAGCAACAAGACACAATGCGGATTTTTATGGATCGCATCAGTGAGCAAACCACCTTGGTCATAACCCACATACCCTGGAGGTGCCCCAATTAAACGTGAAACTGCATGACGTTCCATATATTCAGACATATCGAAACGAACAAGCTCTACACCTAATAATTTAGCGAGCTGCTTAGTAACCTCGGTTTTACCTACACCTGTTGGACCAGCAAAAACAAAACTACCCACTGGTTTATCTGGTGACTTCAATCCAGCACGAGATAACTTGATCGCTGAACCTAATGCAGTAATTGCTTCGTCTTGACCAAACACCACACGTTTTAAATCACGCTCAAGATTTTCAAGCACTGACTTATCATCTTTAGACACAGTTTTTGGTGGAATACGAGCAATCTTAGAAACGATATCTTCGATATTCTCAACAGTAATCAAGCTATCATCACTTTCAGCTTTCAAACGGCGTTGAGCACCTGCTTCATCGATGACATCAATTGCCTTATCTGGCAAGAAACGATCATTAATGAACTTAGCAGAAAGCTCTACAGCTGATACCAAAGCCTTATCGTCATATTGTACGTGGTGGAAATCTTCAAACTTAGTTTTCAATCCACGTAAAATATCAATCGTTTCAGCAATACTTGGCTCATTGACATCAATCTTTTGGAAACGACGTGATAACGCATGGTCTTTTTCAAAAACCTGACGATATTCTTGGAAAGTCGTTGAACCAATACAACGTAAAGTACCATTAGCTAAAGCTGGCTTAATAAGATTTGACGCATCCATTGTGCTGCCCATACTTGAGCCTGCACCAATGATCATATGAATCTCATCAATGAATAAAATCGCATTTGGATTTTTCTTCAATGCATTAAGCAATTGTTTTAAACGTTTTTCAAAGTCACCGCGATATTTAGTTCCAGCAACCAATGCACCAATATCTAAACTATAGATCTCAGCCTGACTTAAAGGTTTAGGTGCTTTACCGTTCACAATTAACCATGCCAAACCTTCAGCAATCGAGGTTTTACCCACACCTGGATCACCTACAAGCAATGGATTGTTTTTACGACGGCGGCATAGAATTTGTGCTGTACGCTCAATTTCTTTTTCACGACCAATTAGTGGGTCAGTTTTGCCTTTTTGCGCTTCAACATTTAGGTTCAGTGTATAAAGCTCTAATGGTCCTGCATTGCTTGCGCTAGTTTCACCCTCAATATCTTCAACCTCTTCTTCAACTTGCACTTCATCTTTACGTGTCCCATGAGACAAGTATTGAGTCAATGTCAAACGATTGATTTGATGACGTTTAAGTAAATACACAGCAAAAGAATCACGCTCTGAATACATTGCGACCAAAACATCTGCACCCTCAACAGTACGATCGCCGCCACTTGATTGCACGTGGAAAATAGCACGTTGCAAAATGCGGTCAAAACTTTCTGTTGGATGAGGAGCTTGCTCGCTATTTTCGCCAAGCTTAGGAGTATGTTGTTCTACATATTCTTCTAATTCTTTACGCAAAGAAACTATATCAGCCCCACATGCTTTTAATGCATTCACGGCTGAATCGTTGTCGAGTAATGCTAATAATAAATGTTCAACTGTAAGAAACTCATGTCTCTTTTGACGAGCCATGCTAACAGCCAAACGTAATGATACTTCTAATTGACGACTGAGCATGTAACCCCCTTATGCTTTAGGCTCAATCTGGCAAAGTAATGGATGACCTTGCGATCGAGCGTAATTATTAACAAGGTTTGCCTTAGTTTCCGCGATGTCTCTTGGATAGACTCCGGCAATACCTTTACCTTCATAGTGTACTGTTAGCATTACTTGAGTTGCTTGGTCAAGATTCATTGCAAAGTATTGTTGTAAAATTTCAATTACAAAGTCCATTGGGGTGTAATCGTCATTCATTAATACAACTGCATATAATGGGGGACGCTTGAGTTCTGGAGGAGCTGTTTGTACTACAACCTCTCCATCATGATCTTCGTTTTGCGAATCACTTAAGCGTGGATGGAAGTGCCAATCGACATAGCCAGACTGCTGAAAAGAAGCCTTGATATCATTTAAGTTTGTTTGACGCTTATTTGTTCGCATAGGATGTTACTATTGTGAATTTGCTTCAGCTTGAGGAATTTCTGCCACGAATGCAGAAGATGTTTCGACAGGTTTACCACGCTGCCAACTAAAACGTTTAATAACTGGTGTTTCAGAGCCGCCTGTTAAACGCACTTCAATAAATTGAGGCGTGAAACCTTTAGGCATCGTCCAACGACCTGTCAAACGCTCAAAGTCAGTAAAGTTAAAGTTCTTCGCTTCAAGCGGTACAACTAAAACCTCTGTATCTTTGATCAATCTTATTTCAACCGATCCTAAAGCACGGCGTTTACTTGGACTTACTTGCACTAAGTCTAGCTGATATTCATAAGCATTTTCAGGTAGAGGCTTAATTGCCAGATTTTGAATCGTTAAGCTTAAACCACCGCGCTGTCTCAAAATCTCACGGTAGATATTACTCATACCTTCTTGCTGAGTCTTATCGGCATTCGCTTGATTAAGCGCTTCAAACAGATCATTTGCATTAGTCACAGCTACATCACGCTCTTGTACTGCAGAGTTTAGGCTTTTGTTAACCGCATCTAAAGCTGTTTTTTGCTTTTGCACTACCTCAACCAATTGCTCCGCATCTGCATCGTAACCAACAACAGTTAAACCTTGACGGTGCCCAATTGTATAGCCGAGCGCAAAACAACCACTCATTAAAATGGCAGCACCAATAAACAAAGGCTTATTGGTGTTTAAAAAATTTTTCTTTTGCAACGAACTTTCTGCCGAAGTCGTCTGTCCAGAGTTTTGCATCGTCATCTCAGTGTTCAAGATCAGAGTCAAGACACACATTTAAATCGAAATTTAAATGTGTGTGAAGCAAAAAAGAGTTTTTTATGGTAATAAACCAATCCCTTGTAAGCCTTCGTCTTCATTAAAGCCAAACATCAGGTTCATATTTTGTACAGCCTGACCAGATGCACCTTTTACAAGGTTATCCTGAGCCGCCAAAATAATCAGTTTATTTGGTTGTGGTTTATACAAAGCAATACGAAGCTCGTTTGCACCTCGCACACTACGTGTTTCAGGTGAACTATTCGCAGGCATCACATCTACGAATTTTTCATTAGCATAGAAGTTTTCATATAAAGCTTGTAAGTCTGCCTGCTTACCCGCTTCCGTTAAGTCTACATAAATTGTACTTAACATACCGCGAATCATCGGTACTAAATGCGGAACAAACAAGAGTCCTTCAAACCCACCTTTTTGTTCTGCAATATTTTCTAGTGCTTCTACAATTTCCGGATGATGACGATGGCCTGCAACACCATATGCTTTAAAGTTATCTGCATTTTCACTGTAAATCATGCCTAAGCTTGCTTTACGGCCAGCACCAGAAACACCAGATTTCGCATCAATAATAATATTTTTTGTTTCAATCAGTGCTTGTGCTGATTTTAACAGTGGCGCTAAACCTAATTGAACAGTCGTCGGATAGCACCCAGGGTTACCAATCACTTGAGCTTGTTTAATTTTTTCACGGTTTAACTCAGTTAGACCATATACAGAATCTTTTAATACATCTGGGCAAGCATGCTCCATGCCATACCATTTTTCAAACTGTTCAAGATTTTGTAAGCGAAAGTCTGCTGCTAAATCAATAACTTTAGTTCCAGCTGCGATCAAATCTTTGGCATGCTGCATCGCAACGCCATGTGGAGTTGCAAAAAATACAACATCACACTCTTTTAATGCATCAATGTTTAAATCTGAAAATTGAAGATCTGTATGTCCACGTAAATTAGGGAACATATCTGCAACTGGTTTGCCCGCTTCTGTACGTGAAGTAAGAACTCGAACCTGCGCTTTAGGATGTCGTAATAAAATACGTAATAGTTCAACGCCTGTATAACCCGTTCCACCAACAATTCCGACAGAAATCACGTGCATTACCTCAATTTTTGAATCTATACTTGGGCAGTAGTATGACAGGATGTCCAAGCTTACAAAACCATTTCATGCTTGGTAATTTTAATTTTTTTAATTTTAACGACAATCAGATAGCACATACTGAACTGTCATAATCACATAAATATCAGCAAATAAATACCAGATTAATTTTTGGAGAGCTAGGATGCTTCAACAATCAAAAGAAAGAAAATTACGTAACTACCTTGGCTTGAGCACATTAATTTTAAGTGTAGCCCTTACTGGTTGCGGAGGTGGAGGTAGTAGCGGAGGCAGCTCACCAAGTACTCCGGCACCCGTGGATCCCACACCTGAAGCAACAACTGATGTTACTTTAAAAACCCCTGTAGAAATGCGTAATATCCAGCTTAAAGTATATAACAACACCAACAATGCTGTTTTAGTGGATACTTCAATTGCGAGTTTAAACAGCTTTAATGTCAAAATTCCTACTACAAAATTGAATCGTCTATATCGCGTAGAAATTACAACTCAAAGTTCATCTCAAGTGTTTGACCCAATTACTTCACAATATCAAAATTTGTCAGGTATTTATCATGCATTTATTACACCGAATACGGTAAGTAACAGAACCCAATTCATCAGCCCAAGCAGTGAAGCGGTTTATCAAAGAGCCATCATCCGCTCAGGGCAACTCCCTCAAGAGACTGTTGATCCAACCCGTATTGAACAATTACATGTTGATTTAGCAACTCAAGATGTCTACAAATCGTTAATGAACGCATTTAAAGACCCAGCTATTCCTAGTTTAAGCCCAGCTAATACATTAACAATTTTAAATTTACAGCAGTATTCAACCAAACAACCTACCACATATGTGGATAGCTACCTTAGCTTTGGCTATTTAAAATATTGGGCAATGGCTCATGGCGGAACAAACATTTACCAAGAACTCGTTAAAAGTTTAGCAACTGATTTGAAAGATGGATTTTTGGATGGTAAAAAACTTCATGGAGATCAAACATCCTTCACCCCTATTTTTACTGCTGCCCCCGATAATATTGAACCAATCAAAAATACACTGTTAGATATTGCAGCCAATCAAAAAGTGACTCGTGATTATTTTGAAATCAAACTGAGAACAGCTACTTTGCAATTAGCTACAGATAATTCACAACAGTCTCTAGATCAAACAGGTTATAATCTACTGGACAAGAAACAATATTCAGGAATTGTTCCTACCGTAAATTCCACTACCTTCATTCGCATTGACGGTGCTGGAGATTACCGTAGAGCTGTTGGATTTACCACCACAGCGACGTGTAATGGAGCAAACTATCCATGCAAACAAGGCTTGACCAGCATTAACCTATCAGATCCAAACCTACCAGCTACAGACTATTTAGTGGGTCACTATGAAGACACCTCAACTGGATGTCAGCTTAATTTTCGCGCGAACGGTCAAATTGACTTAAGTAAAGGTTCACAAATTTATCGTGCTGCTTTAAGTGCTGATAGTACCGATAATTTATTGCAAACAGATGCTGCTAGTTCAAGTTATTTACTCAATTCAAGTTCAGCCGAACCAAATAACACGACGCAACAATACAACTTTATCCAACTATCTATTAAAGCAAATAAGATCATTAGTGCTACAGCAGGTTTAGATAGCCGAAAAGCACCCGATAGCTTACAAACACCTCAACTAGAATGTAGCTTTAGTTAAGCTGAAACATACCACCATGCAGGCAATGGATTTGATTTAAGTTGTCTGCGGTGTTTTTGAAAATATGGATCGTATTTTTCAACTTCTGCCCAAAATGCAGGGCTATGGTCAAAATGTTTGGTATGCGCCAACTCATGAATAGCCACATAGCGAGCAATTTCGTGTGGCATCAACACCAATCCCGCATGTAGCATAATATTATGCTGGCTACTACAACTTCCCCACCGAGTTTTCGGGCGGCGAATTGTACACTCCCTATAAGCCAAATGAGTGTGCTCACTTAATTCTTTTAAAAGCTCTGGTAATTCTTGTTTCGCATAGGCAATAACTGCGTTTTGCAATGCCAAATATGGCTGTGTGTCTTTAATAAATAAAGAGTTGTTTTCCCAGTCGAATTGAAAAACACGATGCTGCTTTTGAACAATAACTTGAAATGGCTGTTCTTTATTAAAGAAATAAATTTCTGAAGGAATTTCAATGGACGCCGATTGGACGTTTTGTTGTTTATTCCACGTTTCGGTTAACCATTGTTCAGATTGCGCTAAAAAATGCTGAATTTGCTTCTTACTACAAAATAGCGGAACAGTAAGTCGTATAGACGCAGGCTCAACACGTAAGCGCAATTTTCGTGCTCTTACGTGTCGAACGATTTTAATCTCTGGCATTTCCACAGACATTACTGTGCTGTACGCTCTTCAATACCATTATTTGTCGCAACAATTGCGATCGTTGCTGGATTTAACGCAAAAATACCGTTAGTCACAACACCTGGTATATTATTGATGGTCTTTTCCAAATCAATTGCGTTTAAGATGTTCAAATTAAATACATCTAAAATAACATTACCATTATCTGTAACTACACCTTCACGATAAACCGGATCACCACCTAAACTGACCAATTTACGAGCTACAGCTGAACGCGCCATTGGAATAACTTCTACTGGAAGTGGAAAATCACGTCCAAGTTGATCAACCCATTTTGAATCATCAACAATACACACAAATTTCTTAGCGATTGATGCAACAATTTTTTCACGAGTTAATGCTGCGCCGCCACCTTTAATCATATGCATATGGCGATCAATCTCATCTGCACCATCAACATAGGCATCTAGGCTACCTACATGGTTCATATCAACCACTTCAATACCAAGTTTTTTAAGACGATCAGCTGTTGCTTGAGAACTTGCCACAGCTGCTTCTAATTGTAATTCAGGTAATAAATCAATTAGAAAGTTTACGGTACTTCCAGTCCCAACACCCAAAATGCCACCTTTGGGTAAGTGTTTTAAAGCAGCTTTCGCAGCTGCTTGTTTCTTTTCATCTTGGGTTGCATATAGGCTCATTACATCACTCAACTATTTTTTGACATTTATGCGCCAATAAACGGCGCAAATGCACAAGGGTTTGCTACAATAATTTCCTATTTTAAACTGTTATAGGGAAGATGAACATGCTGTCTCGTGTGGTACGACAAATTTTACAAGCAACGGTTTATGATGTTGCAATTGAAACACCTCTCGAAGCAGCTCCACGAATTAGTCAAAAATTAAACAATACAATTCGTTTTAAGCGTGAAGATTTACAACCCGTTTTTTCTTTTAAATTACGCGGTGCCTATAACCGTATTAGTCAATTACCTAAAGAACAACTTGAACGTGGGGTGATTTGTGCCTCTGCTGGCAACCATGCTCAAGGCGTAGCGTTGTCAGGTCAAAGACTAGGAATTCCCGCTATTATTGTTATGCCAAGCACAACACCCGACATTAAAGTTCAGGCTGTTAAACGCTTAGGTGGTCAAGTCGTATTACATGGCGATAGCTTTGATATCGCAAATAAATATGCTCAACAACGTGCAGAAGTTGAAGGTCTTGTATTTATTCCACCTTATGACGATGAACTTGTCATTGCAGGTCAAGGCACAATTGCCAATGAAATTTTACGTCAATGGCGTGATGTAGAATACGTGTTTGTTGCTGTAGGTGGTGGTGGCCTTATCTCAGGCGTAGCTGCTTACCTTGGTGAAGTTGCACCGCACGTAAAAGTTATTGGTGTTGAATATGAAGAGTCTGCTTGTTTAAAAGCAGCTTTAGAAGCAAATGAACGTGTAATTTTGCCACATGTAGGCCTATTTGCAGATGGTACAGCTGTTGCACAAATTGGTGCTTTACCATTTGATATTATTCGTTTGCGCAAATCTGATAATTCAGGACCGATTGTTGATCCTGATATTGTCACTGTGAATACAGATGAAATCTGTGCGGCAATTAAAGACACGTTTGATGAAAACCGCAGCATTGTTGAACCTTCTGGAGCAATGGCTTTAGCGGGTATCAAAAAATATATTCACGAGCATAAAATCAGTAATAAAAATATGGTGTCGATTGTTTGCGGCGCCAATATGAATTTTGACCGCTTGCGTTATATTGCTGAACGCACCGAATTAGGCGAACAACGTGAAGCAATTTATGCAGTTACCCTATCTGAAGAAAAAGGCGCATTCTTAGGTTTCTGCCGTGCTTTACAAGGCCGTAATATCACTGAGTTTAACTACCGAGCGAATAATACAGATGAAGCGCAAGTATTCGTCGGTATTAGTTTAAAAGGTGGAGATGCAGAGCGTCATGAAATTTTAGAGCAACTTAAACAGCAAAACTATGTAGTTGATGACCTTTCTGACGATGAAGTTGCAAAATTACATATTCGTTATTTAATTGGCGGTCACGCAAATCTAGATGATGAAAGATTATTCCGTGTTGAATTCCCTGAACGTCCGGGTGCGCTCTTAACCTTCTTAACTCGTTTAGGTCCAACCCACAACATTACCCTCTTCCATTACCGTAACCATGGTGCGGCAGAAGGACGTGTGTTAGTGGGCTTACAAGCAACTGATGCGAAACAAAACCCTGATGGATTGATTGAAACACTCGAGCAGATTAATTATCCGTATGCAGAAATTACTGATAACGTCGGCTATAAACGTTTCTTAAAATAATCTTTAGTTTTGATAAAAAGCCGACAAAGTTGTCGGCTTTTTTATACAATTCTTTTATATTTCTATCATCTTTACATTGCCACTCTTTATCTTAAAGAAAATATCCTTAAAAATAATGATCTAACTCGGGAAAAAGGACCAACATGGCACAGTTCGCAGTCATTGGCTTAGGTAGTTTTGGAGCAACAGTTGCCCAAGAACTCATAAAATTAAATCATGATGTTATTGGCATCGATACGGTGAAAAAGAATGTTGAAAATCTTGCCGATGTTTTAACTCATGCCGTCATTGCTGATGCCACTGACGAACATGTGCTTGACGAACTGAATATACAAAATTGTGACGCAGTTGTAGTCGCAATTGGTGAAGATATTGAAGCCAGTATTTTGTGTGTGCTGAATTTAAAAAATCTGGGAATTGAGAAAATTTGGGTTAAAGCAAAGACCAAAGCTCATCACACCATTTTGTCGCACCTTAATATCAATAAGATTATTCATCCTGAAGAAGATATGGGGGTAAGAGTTGCTCAAGCTCTGAACTACCCTATGGTAAGCCGTTATATGTCTTTAGAAGATGATCATTACATTATTAAAATTGAGATCCCAGATAAACTTAATGGCATCAATTTATATGGCATTATGCAGCAAGCGCCTCAAGTCAAAACATTGCTCGTGAAAAGACAGCAACAGATTTTGTTTGAGACTGAAGAAAATTTCACTTTGCAAACACATGATATTCTTATTTTAGAAGGTCACCTACCTCAGTTAAAGAAACTTTCTAACTGCTTCATATAAGAAAACGAACTCAAGAATATGTCTATATATCCCAAGCCCCATAAAACGTTAAATTTAAGCCCGCCTTCACTTTTAGCGCTAGGTTTTTTAGGCTTCATTATCTTTGGTACTTTATTGCTTAAACTGCCATTTGCCAATACAGGCAATGTCAGTTGGATGGATGCGCTGTTTACAGCCACTTCAGCAGTAACAATTACGGGTTTATCTGTTTTAAATATTCATGAGTCTTTTACCCTGTTTGGGCAAACTATTATTTTATTGCTAATCCAATCTGGCGGTTTGGGGTTTATGACTTTTGCGATATTGGCGGCATTAAGCTTGTCTCCTAAAGTCGGTCTTAAACAGCAAATGATGGCTCAAGATAGTCTCGGACAAACGAGTCTATCAAAAGTTACTTTTGTTGCTAAAGGAGTTGTTACCTATACCCTTATTTTTGAACTGATTGGTACAATTATTCTCACGACTGCTTTTACACCAATATACGGGTTTGCACGTGGTTTATATTATGCAGTTTTTTACAGCATTTCCTCATTCAACAATGCTGGTTTTTCATTGTTTTCAAATAGCTTAATGAATTTTCAAAGCAACTATATTATTTGTATAACAATTAGCATTCTTTACACTATAGGTGGTCTTGGTTTTTTAGTGCTCATGGATATTAAACAAAACAAAAAATGGAAAAAACTAACACCAAATAGCAAGCTTATTCTTATCACTATTGCAATTATTAACCTAGTTGCTTTTATTTTAATATGGGCTTTAGAAGCTCAAAATCCGGCAACTTTAGGGATGTTAAACTCAGGAGAACAAGCATTAAATGCTTGGTTTCAAGCAACAGTTCCACGATCTTCAGGCTTTAATACCATTGATACGGGTGCAATGACCAACAGTAGTTCCTTACTGATGATGTTACTGATGTTTATTGGTGGTGGCTCACTCAGTACAGCTGGTGGAATCAAAGTTGGAACCTTTGTCATTTTAGTACTTAGTGTAATTTCATTTTTACGCCGTACAGATGAAATTAGAATATTTAACCACTCTGTATCTCATGAAACGACCTATAAAGCATTAGCGGTAACTGCTATTACGAGCATCCTCATCTTCATGGGCTTCTTTATTCTTTTGCTTTTAGAGCCTAAAGCAGATTTTATGAATTTGCTTTTTGAGGTTGTTTCAGCAGCATGTACAGTAGGTCTTTCTCGTGGAATCACACCAGATTTACATAATGGTAGTTTATTCATTTTAAGCTTACTCATGTTTGCTGGACGGCTTGGCCCTTTAACACTCGCCTATTTAATCGCTACTCCGAAAAAGAGTCGACTCAAACATCCTCAAGCCAATATTCAAATTGGATAATAAAAAAGCCGCTTTAAAAGCGGCTTTTTTATAGGTTTTTAGTACCAATTCAGGAGTGATACACCCAAACCAGCATAAGTTGCTCGATGGTTATAATCAATCAAGCTTTCACCATAACCGTTAAACAATTGGAAATGTCCACGCAGCTTGCCACTAATCGGGAAAGCCCAGTCAAACTGAACAGCGCCATGAGAATCATCACCACCCTTCAACGAATGACGCAGCATTAGAGAGAAATCATTCTGCTTCCACTTATAAAACGCTGTTAAATCACCACGGCCGATGTAATCTTCCATATCCGGGTTATTATCATCTTTACTATCTTCTTCAAGACGAATCCATGGACGAAGCATTAAAGCAAAGTTACCCCGCTCCAATCCAACATTAAAGATGACACGGTTCCAGCTACGAGATAATGGATCTGAACGACCATTTGACTGATGGTTTAAGGTAACTCCAAGCAAACGCCCATCTAAACCAAGCAACTCGTAGTTCGTTCTAAACATTAAACTTGCTTCTGGCTCATAGTTCGTTTCACGAAATGGACGAGATTCTTCAGCATTAAACGTCTGCCAACGTGAAGATTGGGTATAACCCACCCACAAATCGCCATTATTTCCAAAAATATTTTCCCAAGCTTTCGTTTTCAAAGAAATCTGAAACTTACTTTCTGTTGATTTCAGATTCTGAGCATCCGTTACAGTATTATTTGGATTTGGACTACTTGGGAATTCATTCTTATCACTGGTCCAAAATACGGGTAGTAAATAGACTGGTTGATAAGCACGAATATTCCAAACACCGAGTTTACTTTTTTCTGATAACTCCCAACGTTGATCCAACAAAGAAGTAGTAGGTTCAAGTGTAGGCGCTTTACCAATCACTTTAATATTACTAACCGTATCTACAACCTTCTCTTTCAATGTTGTTGGCTGAACAGCAGGCTGATCAATTTTTTTAACAGGCTCAGGTACTACCGCGGCTTGCACAACTGGTAGAGCTGCTGGTTTAAATACAGAGTCGTAACAAGCCAGACGATCAGCATTTGAAGCAAGAGCAACACATGCATCAACTGTCGCAGGGGTTACAGGTGCCAACGTGTCAGCATATGTCACAGACGCACATAAACAGCTAAGCACGATTCCCATGCTTAGCTGTAAAGATGTGCGTTCAAATTGTCTGAACGCCATGTTCATCTCCAATTTTTATTTTAATTAACTTGTTGAATGGTAAATCCTAACTGCTGCAATTCATCGCGTTTTGCAAATGGCGCAACTACAGCTTTTACAGGAGTTTGCTCTACTAAATATTGACGAGCAACACGTTTTAAATCATCCAATGTTACATGCAACAATCTTTCACGCAAAGTACGGCGGAAAGCTGGTGTTCTTGCATGCAACAATGCATAACATGCTGTAATCGCTTCACCTGCTGGAGAGCCTGGTTTATCCATACTTGCCACTAAACCAAGAATCGCCTCTTCAAGCTGATAAGGTTGTTGCTCTGTATTTAATAACCATTGCACGCTTGCTTCAAAGTCCTTAAAAGTCTCTGCTAAACGTGGATCGCGGTAGCTAAAGAAACGGAATGAGCAGGCATTTCCATCATAACTAGCACCGCCGCCATAAGCACCACCTTTTTCACGGATAGCACTGTGCAAGAATCCATTACGTAAATAAGCTGCCAATACCATTAATGGTGCTGCATCTGGATGCGACACTTCCACAGCCTGATATGCAGAAGCACAGAATTGAACATTTGCCTGAATTAACCACGCTTCATGGTTATTATCATTGGTTTGTTCTACTTGAGTTAACTCAGTTGTAGCTGGATTAACGTTCAATTTATCCCAAACATTCTGAATTTCTTCAACCAAACGTTCAGATTGATGTTCTTCACATACAAGTAAGAACTGTTTAGGTGCTTGCAACAACTTACTATGAATACGTTTTAATTCTGCAATCAGCTCATCGTAAGCGGCATCATCTTGGGTAATTTTAGTAACAAGCTCACCCAGCCAATTCAATGCACCTAAACCCGTGTTTTGATAGTCACGTTGAGCCAGGGCACTCATGTTACGAGAAGCAATCTGCATCGCATAGCTGTGACCTGAACCAGATAAACGAGATTGCCAACGTGTTTTACGTTGTTGCAGTAACTCGATAATTCGTTCTTTCTCATCAAATCGAAGCTGTTCAAATGCTAATTTTAATAAATGAATTGCATCAAATTTCTGAGTCAACGATTTAGTCGTTAAAGTCAGCCAAGCACTAATTTTATCTTTATCATCAACTTTACTACGTAAAGAAGCACCCATTCCTAAACCACCACTTACAGCGGTTTGCAAGTTTTGTAGTTCAAGATAGTCATATTCGCCTGCACCTACTTCACCCATCAAAATAGAAAGCAAATTGAAGTAAGGTGACTTCACAATATCTTCAGGAATCTGAATGAGTACTTGTTGATAATAAATGCCGTTAGTACCCGCATGATACAAGTTCAACGGCGTATCCATACGATTACAAATAATTTCACGTAACTGACCTTGCACAATATGCAAGTCAGCAGGTACATCTTCCAAACCTACTTTTGGCAATAACTCAAGATTATCAGGAGTATCTTGACGTTCCTCTAGGGCCTTGGTTTTAGCAATGATTTCAGCTTTATCAGCG
This sequence comes from Acinetobacter sp. GRABPA_MV_2, assembly GCF_056725885.1. Classification (NCBI taxonomy): domain Bacteria; kingdom Pseudomonadati; phylum Pseudomonadota; class Gammaproteobacteria; order Moraxellales; family Moraxellaceae; genus Acinetobacter; species Acinetobacter sp. GRABPA_MV_2. Next base: position 116,158 of record NZ_JBWZNA010000009.1, on the reverse strand, counting down.
TCTGTTAGCTTTTCACCGATAGCTGCTAAACGAGCTTTTTCCGCTTCCTGCTCTTTTACAGACTTGGTCGGATCTGGAACTAAAGTCATCTGTACGCGATGAGGGTTGTCGAGCAAATGTGTTTGAATCAGATTTGATAGCCACATTGGGTCTTTCAACTCTTCTTTAACCTGCGCAATTGCGCTGTCGACGTCCCAAATTTGAATTGGGTCATTATGGTGAATCGCACCACTTAAACCATTTAAAATTAGACTTAAACCATACGGTGTACCATCACCATTAATTTCACGTTGATGTAACTCGATTTGATGCAAAATTGCATCGACTAAATTACTATCAATTGGTTTAACAGCAACATCACGCAGAATATTTAAAACACCATCTCTAAAGCTTTGAGCATGTTCAGGATTTGAACCTTGAACGCCACAGTAGAAAGTCATTTCAAAATTACTGTCATCTACGCCCATTAATGGACCTGTAGATTGAGCATAACCACAAGTTTCTAAGTAATGACGTAGTGGCGAAGCTGAATTTTCTAATAAAATCCCTTCAACTAAACGCATTCCTAAACGCAATTTAATGTCGTTTGCTTCTGGTAATAACCAAGATAGAACATGATAAGTTTTATCCTTTAAATCATCACTATCAACACCGTAGTTCTCTGTTACTTCAATTGGTGCAGCTAAACGTTTTTCAGGCTTAGAATATAAAGTTGTTCCCGCAGAAAACTTATGTAGAGCTAATTTTTCAAATTGGTCTTGCAGCTCATATGCTGTTTGATTACCAAAGGTCATGAATACAGCATTACTTGGGTGGTAATGTACCTTATAGAAATCGACTAACTGCTCATACGTTAAATCAGGAATATCTTTCGGGTCACCACCAGAGTTGTAATGATAGGTGGTTTCAGGGAATAAATGATGAGCCAACTGATGGTAAAGTTGGTCAGACGGTGCACTCATCGCACCTTTCATTTCATTAAAAACAACACCTTTATATACAGGTTGACCATTTTCTAGTTCAATACGAATACCTTCTTGAGCAAAATCAAGCGGATTCAAATTAGCAGCAAATGCCGCATCAAGATAAACAGAAAGTAAGTTTTGGAAATCTTTTTTATTTTGAGTCGCGAATGGATATGCTGTCCAATCTGCTGCTGTAAACGCGTTCATAAAGGTATTTAAAGAACGACGAATCATTAAAAAGAACGGATCACGTACCGGAAACTTTTCAGAGCCACACAAAGCAGTATGTTCTAAAATATGTGCCGTGCCTTTAGAGTCCATAGGCTGTGTTCTAAAAGCAACAAGAAATACATTTTCATCATAATCAGTTGCCAAGTGATAATGCACCGCACCTGTGACTTTATGCTTATATTCAGACACTAAAATATCTAATGCTTCTACATGGTGCTGACGTAGCAACTGAAACGCAGGGTGAACAGTTTGAGAAATGGTTTCAGTGACATCTACAGTCATGTGATCTCCTAACATATCGGATAAGTGAATAAGTCTCATTATAGCCTGAGTCAGCTTGAGATTGGCGAACAAAAACCAAGTAAAATACTATGTTTTTGTTGAGTATTAGTTTTCATCGGCATAGCTTTGATATCAAGCACATAGCGATGAATGTTTTATCCTACCAGAACAAAAGCTTTTAATTCTATGTATATGATAGACATTGAATAAAAAAGCTTATCATTTTTATTTGGCTGACCTACCTCGAATCTAAAAAATATTCACACAACAATATTTTTCCACTAACTTTTGATTTAACTGAATTTTATTCAACAAACTACAGCAAACCCAAGCAATGGTGTAAACTTAGGAACCTAATTTTTTATTTTGTGACAACACATATGGCAACTGTAGATCTTTTTGCAATTGGTAATGCATTAATCGACCAAGAATTTAAAGTGTCTGATGATTTTCTTAGTCAACAAGGTTTGCAAAAAGGCACAATGCAGTTGTCCGATGGCGACACTCAATCTGCTCTTTATGCAGAGTTAAAACAGCATCAAGATTACAAAGGTCAAGCAAGTGGTGGTTCCGCTGCAAATACGACTGTGGCCTTTAGTGCATTAGGTGGAAGTGCTTTTTATGGTTGCCGCGTTGGTAACGATGATTTAGGTTCAATTTATCTACAAGGTTTAAGTGAAGCTGGCATTCAAACCACTCCAAAATCAATCAGTGAAGGCGTGACAGGTACCTGTATGGTACTGATTAGCCCTGACTCTGAACGTACGATGCATACTTATCTGGGTATCACCGCTGAACTCTCTCAAGATCAAATCGACTTTGAACCATTAAAAACAGCTAAATGGCTTTATATTGAAGGCTACCTTTCTACAAGTGAAACAGCGCGTAAAGCTGTAAAACAAGCCAGAGAAATTGCAAAAGCAAATGGTGTTAAGATTGCTTTATCCCTTTCAGATCCTGCGATGGTGCAATACGCTCGTGAAGGCTTAGAAGAACTTATGGATGATGGCGTAGATTTACTATTTTGTAATGAACAAGAAGCCTTAATGTATACAAATACAACAACTGTAGAAGACGCTCTTGCTCAATTACGTTTTAAAAATCATACAGTAGTCATTACACAAAGCGCTAAAGGTGCTTTAGTTTCTAATTCTACTCAACATTTCCATGTTGCAGGTCGCCACGTAGAAGCGGTTGATACCAATGGTGCAGGTGATGCATTTGCAGGCGCATTCCTTTATGCCCTAAACCATCATCAAGATTTGAACGCTGCTGCACAGTTGGCTGTCTTGATTTCTAGTGAAGTTGTTTCTCAATTTGGCCCACGTTTAGCGATTAATGATTATGCTAAACTTCTTGAAAATTTTCAGAAGGAATGTGCTTGAAATGGAAAGGATCTGTATGACGGAAGAAGTTCCTGAGCGTGAAGCTAGAGCTTTTGACACTTTACAAGGAACTACTATTTTCATTACACAACGTGATGGCGCATTCTATGCTTATCAAAACTTATGCCCTCATTTGCAAACAGAGCTTGAATATTTAGAAAATCAATTTCTCGATCAGGATCAAGAATATATTCAATGTTCTACCCATGGTGCTTTATTTACTGTGGAAACAGGCGAATGTATTTCAGGACCATGTTTAGGTGATTTTTTAAATAAAGTTGAGATTAAAGTACATTCAGATGGCGGTATCTATATCGTAGACTGAAGCGATCAACATTAGAGTTTCTGCCATGGCTGATTTCTTTTTCAATTATTATCTTATGCCATTCCACTTAAGTGTAGTGGCTTTGATATTACTCAGCGTGGTAGAAACCATTGGTATGTATATTGGACTTCGTCCAAGTCAATTACTCAAAAAAATTGCACCTGTTTGGCTTTCTAACTCGCCACTACTTAACGTAAAATTTTCTAAAGCTTTAATTTTCGTTTTTTTACTTATAAATTTTAGTTTTGCAGGTTATTTTTTACAGCTTTCTTTCTTTGCAATCCAGCATTATTTTATTTCACCATTTTATTTAATCGTCCCAGCCCTTGTCATCGCAATCTTTTTTACTGTATTCATGATTCACTGCCTTGACCAAGTAATTAAACCAAAGCTTACTCATACAAATTATAATCTTTTAGGACGATTAGCGACGGTTTCCAGTGGTAATGCTAGACCTGGGTTTTCTGCCCAAGCGCGAGTGCGTGATGAATTCGGCCAGCTCCACTACGTTCAAGTCGAACCAGAATACGGCGAACTCGAATTATACTCTCAGGTTATCCTTGTCAGAGTGCATAAAAGCCATTATGTAGCCAAGAAAATTTCTGTATCAAACGATCTTTTCGCCCCCGATTAAATTCTTACTACTATTCTATTTACTTACTGCTTTTAACAGGCTTTATTACGCCTATATTTTATTATTTTCTTTTTAATTAATTATTTATTATTCCAACCATTTTAGTTTGAAATATAATTTATAAATATAATACACAACCATTTTAGTTGGTATTAAATTAAAACAAACTATTTTAATAAACTTAATATTTCTATTTACAAGTGTTTTAGTAGGATTTAATAATTAATTCAAACTATTTTAGTATAGTATTTATTTTAAAATATTAAGTACTTGTTTTATATAAATTAATTATTTAAATATTCATTTAAAATATATTTAATGTTTATTTTTATTATATTTTGATTAATAATAAAAATAATATCAAATGAGGTTTAATTTATGAGCCTTAATTTTAAAAATCTTAATGGTCGTTTAGTTAAAGAAATCACTATTATTCTAATAATAAAAATAGTGCTCCTCTTAACGATCAAACATATTTGGTTTGATGCTCCCACCATCCCCAAAAATTTTGACAATCAGGTCGCCGAGCATATTGCTGGCGATAACATTTCCCACATTAAGGAGACACGTTGATGATTTCTGAAAGCGTGGTTGATCTTTCGCGGTTTCAATTTGCGATGACCGCAATGTATCACTTTCTTTTCGTCCCTTTAACTCTAGGTTTGGCATTTATCCTTGCCATCATGGAAACCACTTATGTCATTTCCGGTAAAGAAATTTACAAGGATATGACTAAATTTTGGGGAAAATTATTTGGTATTAACTTTGCTTTAGGGGTAACAACTGGCTTAACCATGGAGTTCCAATTTGGAACAAACTGGGCTTATTACTCACACTATGTAGGTGATATTTTTGGTGCTCCATTAGCAATTGAAGGCCTTATGGCATTCTTTCTTGAGTCTACATTTATTGGTTTATTCTTCTTCGGATGGGATCGTTTAAGTAAGGTTCAGCATCTAGGCGTAACATGGTTAGTCGCTCTCGGGTCGAATATGTCAGCGCTTTGGATTTTAGTGGCGAATGGTTGGATGCAAAACCCTGTAGGTGCTGCATTTAACTTCGAAACGATGCGTATGGAATTAGTTGATTTCGGCGCGCTTATCTTTAACCCTGTAGCTCAGGTGAAATTCGTCCACACTGTATCTGCGGGTTATGTAACTGGTGCAATTTTTGTACTCGCCATCTCAAGCTATTATTTACTAAAAAAACGTGATCTTCCTTTCGCACGTCGTTCATTTGCAATTGCTGCCATTTTCGGTCTCGCATCTACACTTTCAGTGATTTTGTTAGGTGACGAATCTGGCTATGAGCTAGGTGATGTTCAAAAAACTAAACTCGCTGCGATCGAAGCCGAATGGGATACTCATCCTGCCCCTGCTCCGTTTACTTTGTTTGGTGTACCAAACCATGAAGAGATGCGGACAGATTACGCAGTTAAAATTCCATATGCATTAGGTTTAATTGCAACTCGCTCAACAACCAAAGAAGTTACTGGTCTTAAAGATCTCATGCAACAGCACGAAGTTCGTATTCGTAATGGTATGCAGGCCTATGCTGAACTTGAAAAATTACGTGCAGGTGATCGTTCACCAGAGTTATTGGCCTCTTTTGAAAAAAATCAAAAAGATCTAGGTTATGGCCTACTTCTTAAGAAATATGCACCAAATGTAGTTGATGCAAGCGAGCAAAATATTAAAGCTGCTGTAAAAGATACTATTCCAAATGTTACAGCACTATTTTTCTCTTTCCGTGCAATGGTTGCCTCTGGCTTCTTGATGCTATTACTCTTCATTTTAGCGACTTGGGCCGTAGCAAGAAGAAACGCTGAAAACAAACCTTGGCTACTTAAATATGCATTGTTTGCTCTGCCGCTTCCTTGGATTGCTGCACAAACTGGTTGGTATGTAGCTGAAGGTGGTCGTCAACCATGGTCTATTGGTGAAATCCTACCAACACATCTATCTGCTTCAAGTTTAAGTACTGGTGACGTGTGGGGTTCAATTATTGCGCTAGCAGCGTTCTACACTGCTCTTTTAATTATTGAAATGTATTTAATGATCAAATTTGCTCGTTTAGGACCAAGTTCTTTACACACTGGTAAATATCATTTTGAAAAGCAAGAGCCGAAAACAGCTGTTAATGGGGAGGCTTTATCATGATTGAATATGAATTATTGAAAGTCATTTGGTGGGTCTTAGTTGGTGTACTACTCATCGGCTTCGCACTTACCGATGGCTTTGATATGGGGTCTATGGCTCTTATGCCTTTCGTTGGAAAAACTGATAACGAGCGTCGTGCTGCAATCAATACCATTGCCCCACACTGGGATGGTAATCAGGTCTGGTTTATTACGGCGGGTGGTGCACTATTTGCTGCATGGCCAATGGTCTACTCAGTCGCTTTCTCAGGCATGTACTGGGCACTCTTGTTAGTTCTATTTGCACTTTTCTTAAGACCAGTAGGTTTCGATTATCGCTCTAAACTTGAAAATACCAAATGGCGTAACTCTTGGGACTGGGGTCTATGCATCGGTGGTGCTGTTCCAGCGCTTGTGTTTGGTGTGGCATTCGGTAATTTATTTTTAGGTATTCCTTTTAGTTTAGATAGCACATTACGCTCTGAATATACAGGCAGCTTTTTTGCTCTTCTTAACCCCTTTGCTCTAGTTTGCGGTGTGGTAAGTTTGTCTATGCTTTGTGCACATGGAGGTGCGTGGCTCATGCTACGTACTGATGAAGCTTTAAAACAACGCTCCGCCAAAGCCACTCAAATTATGGCAATTATCTTTTTAATTTGTTTCCTTGTAATTGGAGCATGGCTGTATTTCGGGCAAGTGCCAGGTTATAGCTATGCTGTTGTTATAGATCCAAATGCTGCGCTTAACCCTCTAGCTAAAGAAGTGGTTACCAATAGCAATCCAGGTTGGATGAACAATTACAGTACCTATCCAGTGACTAAAGTTGCCCCTGTTCTTGCCATATTAGGCGCAATCATTGCAATTGTTGCATCTTCAAAAGCAAAAGCAGGTCTAAGTTTTACTGGTACAAGTTTAATGATTGTAGGAGCAATTTTAACTGCTGGTTTTGCCCTATTCCCTTTCCTACTTCCATCTAGTATTAATCCTAACTCTAGCTTGACAATGTGGGATGCTGTATCAAGCCACCTTACTTTAGGCGTTATGACAGTTGCTGCCTGTATATTTGTTCCTCTTATTTTGATCTATACCAGTTGGTCTTATTACAAAATGTGGGGAGTCATTACTAACAAACATATCGAGTCAAACTCGCATAGCTTGTATTAAGGAGAAGACTATGTGGTATTTCGCATGGATCCTAGGCATTTTGATGGCATGTTTTGCGGGTGTACTCAGCGCGCTTTATATCGAACATCATCAAGATTTAGATGAGGAATAAATGATGGCAAAAGCAATGACAGCATCAAATCATCGAAAAGCTCAAGCATTTGCAATGGCCCTTTCTTTTCTGTTGGCATTGCCTCTTGCTGCAATTTTGTTGGTTTACCCTTCACTCATGCTAGATGCTAATGGGCACTACAATCATAGCCTGCTTATGCTGGTCATGATTGGTATTTCTGGTGGATTTATTTACGGAGTGGGTTTCGTACCCAACTTCTGGTTATGGAAGTGGTTATTTAGCCCATGGGTGGCTTGGCCTCTCATGCTTTTAGGCTATTACATCTGGTTCCTAACCTAAATCAAAAAGACCTCATCTGAGGTCTTTTTTCATTTCAACCAACTTAATAGGTACTAATAGTAAATTAATTTGATTGTTCAGCTAACCATGCCATAAATTTTTGACGCTCAGCTTTAGAAGCTTTCTGCCAGGTTTCAACTAAACGTTGATCATTCGTTTGGGCTACACCTGTTACAGGCATAGATGTTGGAGCTGGTACAGCCACCTGAGCAGAAGTAGGTTTAGCAGAGGCATACACTGCCTCAGGCTGCGATTTAGATGATTTAGTCGTAAAGTCAGTGACTTTACCCAACAAGCCAGTTGCAAACCATGGTTTTGCCTCATTGTTTGCACCAGTTTGTTGTACGATTAATTCATTATTTGCGCTGTACAAAGCCACTGTTGGTTGCTCAGCATATTTCTTAGCCTGTTCAAATTGTTTTGGTGCATCTACCATTGCGAGCTTATAAGTTTGCCCATCTTTGAGAGCCGGAGTTTGAATTGTAACTACTCCAGATTTAACAATGTCATGCTCCCCGCTTAAATGTTCAAAGTATTCTTGGTAGCGCACACTTAAGCTTGTTTCACCAGCATCGACTTTATAATTATTTTTAGATGAACGAAATAACCCAGAGTTGACTTCCTGACCATTCACCGCAAGGATTACAATTTCCTCTGGTGCCGTAATTGTAACTGCTGAAAATACCGAACCGCTGAGTAATAAACCAATTGCAGCAACACCTAATCTTAAAGTCATCTGTCTCTTTCTCTGTGTTTGATAAGCTATTAAATCATGAGCAATATGCAATATGATTGTGACTATTTTATGACAAAGCAGTTATCGACTAATTTCTTGATTTATTATTTTGAAATATGTATTTGAATTTCATAAATTTTCGTTTTATGTATTCCTCCTATTCATTCTAAAAACATAAAAAAAGCACCTAAAATAGGTGCTCTTTTTAACTTCAATTAAATTAATTGAAAGTTTTGAAACGATCAGCATCATTAATAAATGCTTTTTCACCGGCTGGTGCTTCAACTGAACCAAATACCAATTGAGCACGTAATTTCCAAGTTGCAGGAACATCAAATGCTTCAGCTGCATCTGCATCAACAATTGGGTTATAGTGCTGTAAAGATGCACCTAAACCAAGCTCTGAAAGTGCAGTCCAAGTTGCAAATTGAGCAATTGCACTTGAATGTTCAGACCATACTGGGAAGTTGTCTGCATATAATTCGAATTGCTCTTGTAAGCTTTTAACAACAGCTTGGTCTTCATAAAATAAAACCGTACCAACACCAGCTACAAAGCTATCAATTTTTGCATTTGTACCTGCAAAAGCATCGGCAGGAACAATTTTACGCAAAGCTTCACGAACTAAATTCCAGAATTTAGCATGAGATTCACCGTATAGTGTCACTACACGTGAAGATTGTGAGTTAAAAGCTGAAGGACTATGCTTAACTGCTTCACGGATAGTTTCTTCAATTTTAGTGCGATCTAATGCAACGTTTTTACCAATTGCATAAATTGTACGACGGTTTTTAATTTTATCTAAGAAAGTAGACATTTTGTTATTTCCTACCTATTGATTTGACCAAGGGCCGTTGTTTGGGAATGAATACAGTGTATTAAAGTCATTTTTCATAATCAGCATTAAAAATATGACAGTTCGTTTTATTTTCGCAACAATAAAAAAAGATATACATATAAAAAAAGCTTCACGATTTAGTGAAGCTTTTTAAGGTTACCAACCAATTTACTTATCGGTTTCAAACAGTGCAGCAACAAAAGATTTAGCAGAGAACGGTCTTAAATCATCAATTTTTTCACCTACACCAATAAAACGAATTGGCACATGGGTGCGACTTGCAATATTAAAGAGTACACCGCCTTTCGCAGTTCCATCCAACTTGGTAATGGTAATACCCGTCAAACCTACAGCTTGATCAAACTCTTGTACTTGGTTAATCGCGTTTTGACCTGTTCCTGCATCTACCACCAACATAATTTCGTGCGGTGCAGTTGCATCAATTTTTTGCATAACACGTTTAACTTTTTTGAGCTCTTCCATCAAGTTACTCTTATTATGTAAACGACCTGCCGTATCCGCAATTAATACGTCAATTCCTTTAGCACGAGCACTTTCAAAGGCATCAAAAATAACAGAAGCACTATCAGCTCCATGACCTTGCGCTACTACAGAGATATCGTTACGTTCGCCCCAGATCTGTAATTGCTCAGTTGCTGCGGCGCGGAATGTGTCACCAGCAGCCAACATCACTTTTTTACCTTCACCTTGTAAACGTTTCGCCAACTTACCAATAGTTGTAGTTTTGCCCACTCCATTTACCCCAACCATTAAAATCACATAAGGTGATTTATTAGGGTCAATATGCAATGGCTTAACACGTGGAGCCAACAAAGCAACCAACTCTTCTTGTAACGCTTTATATAAAGAGTGAGAATAGATCAAATCACCACGAGCTGTACGCTCTGTTAAATTGGTAATGATGGTTTTTGTTGCTTCAACACCAATATCTGCAACCAATAATTGCTCTTCGACTTCTTCAAGTAATTCATCGTCAATTTCCTTTCCGCCAATCAAGATATTGACCATACCATCAGCGAAATTACGACGAGTTTTGGTTAAGCCTTCTTTCATCCGGCCAAAAAAACCAGTTTTTGGTTGTTCAGCCGCTGTTCCTGTAGAAGCTACTTCGTCTTTAGCTACTTCAATATTTTCTTGTGCTTTAGCAGGAGATTCAACGATGGGAACATCGATAGCAGGTAAATTAGGTAATGTGACATCGTCATCACCGATCTCAGCATCTATCAAGAATTTATTTTGCATATTCGATTGTTGCTCCATGCGGATTCCTTGAAAAGCAGCGCGTTTAAAAATATAAAGTTTAGCATAAATTCAAAATTTTGCCTGCCACAATAGTGCTCAAAAAGCTTTGGAAACCAAGAATTAACCTGATTAACCTATTTACTGAGTATCTTCCTGAGCAAGTGCTGGATATTGTCTAATATGAGCACCTTCAAATTGATATGCATGCATTAACTTTAAATACTCTGCTCTATGAATTTCTGATTGAGCTATTAGCAATTCAGCCATATCTTGAGTTTTAGGATAAGTAGCCTGATGAGAGAGTTGTATAATTCGTTGATATTGTTCCGGACTAATAGGCCGAAGTAATGCTAAATATGACAGCACAAAAATACAACCAATGACAATAACCACAAATAGGTTAAAACATTGATCAACTTTTAACTCAGACTTTAATTTAAGAAAATTTTGTTTGAATATGAGCATGACCTACCTCGAATTAGTGTAGTGTAGGGTTCAATACTCATAAGCACAAGATCAAACATCCAGTAAGGCCAAGAAACATACCTTACTGGATCATAATACTTAGCTTATTAGTGAACGAATAACGGAAAAGTATAAAATTGCTGCAATAATCACCAAGACTAAAAACATCGCAAAAATACTTAAACCTTCTTCAGCATCGGCTGGATGCAGTTCGTCTTCGTCGGCAATTTTTCTCAGTTCACCATCATAAACTTGATAAAACCAGTTTTTTTGTGCAGGTTCCAAATGCCGTGCAAAGTCAAATACCCTTTTGCGCTGGGCAAGACAATAATCCCCTAAATGGATCTCTTGATGAAAGATCGCTTCGTCTAATAGCTTACGATGATAATGGGCTAGTTCTATGATTTGTTCCTCTCTTGGTGGAGTATCAAAAACAAAGCCATCGATAGTATTTGTCATATTTTATTCTCCTTGTCTTTTATTCTCATATTGATTTTACTCAAAATTATTTGTGAATAATGTTTAATCATGTATCCTAATAGTGAATTAACTGGTATGCACCAATAGTTGACAAATCCATTAATTTGTAATATTAGTTTAATAATTCTAAGTTAAATTAATTTAAAGGCAGTGGCCTTTAGAAAAAGTAATCATAATTACAATAAGGAGTTTTCTATGATTCAACGTATCTCTCATCATGATTTAGAACATGTGTACGCAACTGCAGTAAACACAATTCACTCTCAAATGAATTTTCAGGATGCAGTTGCACAGTTAGAAGAAGTTGCTCGTGCTGGGCACGGTAAAGCTGCTCTGTTTTTAGCAGAATTGTATTATCAAGGTTTCCGTGTTGAACGTGACTCACTTAAAGCACAATATTGGCAAAAGTTAGCCACAATGCAAGCATAAAGAAACGTCACTTAGGTGGCGTTTTTTTATGCCCGTAAAAACCCGAATTTATCAATTTATCAAAAGCTTTACTTCGCCACTTCAATCGTGGCTCAGGTGGTGTTTTTTTATACCTGTAAAAAACCCAAAGTGATCAATTTGTCTAAAGCCTTACTTCGCCACTTCAGTCATGGCTCAGGTGGCGTTTTTTATGCCTGTATAAAAATTTCTCTAAATATAATTCACTACGGACTTGGTTTGTATCAAGTTACACCACAGGCTTTAGCCGCTTTAAGTAAAGGACATGAATTTCACAGTTGGAATATTTGTTTACGATTTGATACCTGTTTAAACTGAAATGTCATCTGATTTTTTTATAATAAGCAAGACAAGTTAGAACCTTTAAATTCACAATGAAAAGTTTAAGTAATCTACAACCGGTTTCAAGAGACTTGATGATTAAGATTTATATTTTAAGAACCATGATGTATTGCGGGGTTCTTTGGGGATTATTTCATCAAGGATGGGCAATTAAATCAGATCAGGAAGACTTTATTTTTCCTTTTTGGCTTAATGGGTTGCAGGCACATCGCTACGCAAAAGAGCATTGGCCCCACTACAAACCAAGAAGAATTACACCTAAAGATTTCCATGAGTCTTTACTACCAACTTTAACTCGACTTAACGTCACTCCTGCTCTGTTTAATTCATCTCATAGAAAATTAAAGTTATCTACACAGCAAATGCAACATTTCTTTTTCAAACATCCGCATTGGCAAGGAGCATAAAACTTTTCTTTAGTTTCCTACTGATCAATATAGAATGCTTTTTGAACGCTTGAATGTGAAACTTGTATTTGAATGACTATCAAGTCTTTGCATTTTTATAAAATCAAGCTAATTTAAATCAAAATGATAAAACACAGGACAGAAGAAATGACAATCGTTGCACAAGTAATCAAGAACAAATCAGAGCAAGATATTTTTACAATTTCTCCAGAAGCCACTGTCCTTGAAGCAATTAAGATCATGGCTGATAAAGGGATTGGTGCACTCGTGGTAGCTGAAGGAGAAAAAGTTGTCGGAATTTTATCTGAGCGTGACTACACGCGAAAAGTAACGCTTATGGAACGTTCATCATATAGCACCACAGTCGCTGAAATTATGACATCCAAAGTACTTACGGTAAGCTTAAATAACACGGTTGAAGAATGTTTGCAGCTCATGACAGATCGTCATTTACGTCACTTACCTGTATTAGACAATGAAAAACTAGTTGGATTTATCTCTATTGGTGACTTAGTAAAAGCAGCAATGGAAGATCAGAAAAATCTCATTGAACAGTTAAAACAGTACATTTCTGGTTAATTATTTCGCATAAAAAAATGGGCATTTATATGCCCATTTTTTATTGATATAAAAAACTTAAAGATAGTTATTAATTAAAGCGACTAAACGCTCTAGTAAGTCATCAGCCTGTGCTTGAGTCATATTAATTGGTGGCAATAAACGCACTACAGAACCAGCTGTAACATTAATAATAAGCTTGTGTTTATCACGAGCAATTGCAACGAGTTCAGCACAGTCTTTAGGCAATTGAATACCAATCATCATACCAAAGCCACGTACTTGCACATTTTTATCTGCCAATTGCGCACGTAATTGATCAACAATATAACCACCAACGACTGCCGCATTTTCTACAGCATTTTCTTTTTGGATGGTATCTATTACTGTATAAACCACACGAGAACCAAGTACTGTGCCACCGTAAGTAGAACCATGACTACCTGGTCCTAATAAGCCAACAGCTTTACTTTGTGTCATTACAGCCCCCACTGGAAAGCCATTACCAAGTCCTTTCGCAGTCGTAAGAACATCGGGTACAATATTTGTGTGCTGATAAGCAAAATACTTGCCTGTACGACCATTACCAGTTTGGATTTCATCTAGCATCATTAGCCAGTTATGTTGATTACATATGATGCGAACTTCTTCAAGATAGCTAAAGCCCTGAGGCGCAGTATTAATACCACCCTCACCTTGAATTGGCTCAATCAAAATCGCAACAATATCTGGATGCTGTAAAGCAGCTTCTTGAATTGCTTCTACATCACCAAATGGCACACGAATAAAATCACTGGTTAATGGAGCAAAACCATCTTGTATTTTTTTATTACCAGTTGCTGAAAGTGTTGCTAAAGTACGACCATGAAAAGATTGCTCTGCCACAATTATCTTTGGTGAACTTATACCTTGTTGAGTACCAAATTTACGAGCAATCTTAATGGCACCTTCATTTGACTCAGCACCACTGTTTGAAAAGAAGATCTCTTCCATTCCTGAAACTTCAGCCAGCTTCTGAGCAGCAGCCGTTTGCCAAGGAATTTCAAATAGGTTACTTGTATGTACCAGTGTTGCAGCTTGTTCTGCAATTGCTGCAGCAATGGCTGGATGCGCATGACCTAAACCACATACAGCAATACCAGTTAAAGCATCTAAATATTCTGTGCCATCTTCGGTATATAGATATGCTCCTCGGCCTCGTACAAAACTGATCGCTTGGCGACCATAAGTAGCCATTAAATGTGATGGTTGATCAGGTTGTATTGGAGCTAGGGTAATATCATTCATAACGAACTCTGTCTGTATGAGATTTTAGGAAGGGTTTATATAAGCAAAAACTAGCTCTGATGAAAAGTCTCATCACTCATTTATCTAAAATTTCGTCCGCTTTCCGCTATCACTTCGGTTTATACAATAAAATATTGAATATTCAATGCAACTTTAAGTAATCAGGTGGTTTGCAAAGCGATGTAAACACCCCCTATAATGCTGCTAGATTAGTTGAGGATCTCTTTATGACTGAACAAGCACGTGATACTGAAGCGTTAATCCGCGATCAAATTGCGAAGCATCCCGTTTTACTTTACATGAAAGGCACTCCACAGTTTCCACAATGTGGTTTCTCTGCACGTGCTGTAGAGGCGCTCAGTCAAATTGGTCGTCCATTTGCATATGTAAATATTTTGGAAAACCCTGATATTCGTGCAACCTTACCCAAAATTGCGAACTGGCCAACATTCCCGCAACTTTGGGTAAATGGCGAACTTATTGGCGGTAGCGATATCATGCTCGAAATGTTCCAAAATGGCGAATTAAAACCATTAGTTGAACAATATAGCGCAGCGCCAGAAGCGTAAATAATAAAAAAGCCAATCAATAGATTGGCTTTTTTATACTCTCAATCTTAACGATCACTTACCCCGACATAGCGAAATAAATTTTCCACACCTAAATCAGATTTTAAAATAATTAGATTTTCATAAGTTGTTGTTGTGAGAGCTTCAAAAATATTCATATTCGGATGTTCATGTAACTCATCTACACTCTGATCCATACACTCTTCAAATCGATCAGCAATAAATTCAAACCCTAAGTCCATAGCAATAAATAAAGTATGTTCACATGGCTGAACATACTGTTCTTGTGCCCAGTCAATTATCACTTGTTTGCAAAATGGACATTCAATATTCGCAGAAGCATCGTTAAATTCAATCAATTGATAGTGCATTAGATTTGAGAAATAAGGAAAATGATAGTGTAAGAGAAATTAATTAAAAGTTCTAGAAAAGGCTATAGACACTTAGTAGAAAATACACATTAAAATCACATCGTAATTACAATGTAATTTATTTTTTCACTTAAACTGAATATGTTAGTATATGTTTTAATTACAAAAAATTTAGTTTAAAAATTATCGTTGCAAAAATAATAATGTAAAATCATGGTTGTTGCAGAAATAGGATATTTTAATGCTCACTGATCTTGATGATTTTTATTGTTTTGCTCTCGTCGTTGAGCATGGTGGCTTTAGTGCTGCTGAGCGTGTAACGGATATACCAAAATCAAAATTAAGCCGTCGCGTGTACAGCCTCGAAGAGAATTTAGGAGTTCGCCTGATTCAACGTAGCTCACGCCACTTTGCTGTTACAGATATTGGGATGGATATTTATAGACATGCTCAGGTCATGATGAATGCTGCACAAGCTGCTCACGATCTGGTTGATCATCTAAGTATTCAACCTAGAGGTGTTGTAAAAGTTAGTGTTCCTGTTGATATTGCTCAAAATCAACTTCCTAAAATCCTGCCTGCTTTCTTAAAAAAATATCCAGAAATTCGTTTGCAACTTATGGTCAGCAATCGTCGAGTAGATGTCATTAATGAAGGAATTGATATTGCTTTACGTATTCGTTCAAAACTTGATGACGATCCAAGTTTAGTTCTTAGACAGTTTGCCCTTATACAACAAAGTCTATTCGCAAGTCAGGCATATTTAAATGAATTTGGAGATATAAAAAATCCTGAACAACTTAGCGAACACCGCATTTTAAGTTTATCTGAAGAACATCTTGATCAACAATTCATTTTACATGGCCCTGATAATCAGCAAAAGAAAGTCAAAGTCAGTCCTACTGTAATGGGCACAAATATTCACATGTTAGCGCAATTGGCTAGTCAAAGCTGTGGCATCGCTTTATTACCTGAGAGCGCAGCAGAAGATTTTGTAAAATCTGGGCAACTCCTACCAATCTTACCCGAATGGAAAGCACCACATGGTGTATTCCATGCAGTTTATCCATCACGCCGAGGGTTGCTACCTGCTGTTCGAGTGTTTATTGATTATTTAGTAGAACATCTTTCCGAACACTAAAATGAATTAAAAAAAAGTTCGACAATTATCGAACTTTTTTATTATTCAAATTATAGGATAGTTTCCTACACCTTCAGGCCAAGGCGTTAATAGTTCAAAGCCAGTATCTGTTACTGCAACCATATGTTCCCATTGAGCAGATAGCGAAAGATCCTGAGTAACGACGGTCCATCCATCATTTAACTCTTTTACCTGTGGCCTACCTGCATTAATCATAGGTTCAATAGTAAATACCATACCTTTCTTTAAGACCATGCCTTGTCCGCGCTGCCCATAATGCAAAATATTGGGTTGCTCATGATAAACCTTACCAATCCCATGTCCACAATATTCGCGAACAATACTATATCCCTCTCGATGAGCAACCGACTGAATAGCATAGCCAATATCGCCTAACGTAGCTCCAGGCTTAACAGTATGAATACCAGCAACCATTGCCTCATATGTTGTTTCGACAAGTTTTTTTGCCTGTGGATTTACATTACCCACAAAATACATACGGCTCGTATCACCAAAATAGCCATCTTTAATAATGGCAACATCAATATTAATAATATCGCCATCTTTTAAAATCTTATTCGGTGACGGAATTCCATGGCAAACTACTTCATTTACTGATGTACATATTGTTTTAGTGAAACCATGATAACCCACATTCGCAGGAATAACTTTTAGAGTATTTACAATATAGTCATTACACAGATTATCTAAATATTCCGTAGATACACCCGGTTTAATATATGCCCCTATCATTTCTAAAACTTTCGCAGCAAGACGTCCAGAAACTCTTAACTTTTCTAGATCTTGTTCAGTTTTTATTGTAACAGTAGAAGCTCTCATTCGGTTTTATCCTCGTAGGTACTGCTTTTACAATACCTACAAAAATGTAAGTTAATTTAGAATATTTTAGAACGGATATAGGATAGGCTGGAAGCTTTATATGCCCAAATATTCAACAGTCATAATAGAAATTTATATTTTTATTCTTGCATAATTTCTTTAAAAAGTCAGATATAAAAAATAATTTCCCAGATTCTTTCAATGGTTTTTCAATTACATACCTTAACCAGTTGATATTTTTAATATCTATTAATGGATTTTGAGCTTCGAAAAAAATCTTTTTCACATAAAATACCGCTTGATCATGCTCTCTTTTGCTCTAAAATTCCTTCTTTTTTATTAATTTTAATTTATGCAACATCTTCGTACTGGAGATATTATTGCCCTAGGTTTTATGACCTTTGCCCTTTTTATTGGGGCTGGCAATATTATCTTTCCTCCCATTGTCGCTCAACAAGCCGGTGATCATGTATGGCTAGCCGCTATAGGCTTTTTGATTACTGCAGTTGGTTTACCCGTAATTACCATCATGGCACTCTCTCGTATGCAGGGTTCCATTGAAATTATTAGCTCTCCTTTAGGTCGTGTAGCAAGTCTGATTTTAACCGTAGTTTGTTATTTATCAGTAGGCCCTTTATTTGCTACTCCACGTACAGCTACTGTTTCTTACGAAATTGGTTTTTCTTCTTATTTTGGAACATCAAATACTAGCCTTTTAATTTACAGTGCAATTTATTTTTCTTTTGTAACTGTAGTTTCACTTTATCCTAACAAGTTATTAGATACAGTGGGTCATGTGCTTGCTCCGCTAAAAATTATTGCTTTAGCAATTTTAGGCATTGCAGCAGTTATGATCCCAGCGGGTTACGTCCCTGCTCCAATCAACCATTACGTTGAATCTCCGGTTTCGGAAGGTTTCGTAAATGGTTACCTCACTATGGATACTTTAGGCGCACTAGTATTTGGTATCGTAATTATTCAAGCGATTTATTCGCGTGGTGTTACCGATAAAAAATTAGTGACTAAGTATGCGATTATTGCCAGCCTTATTTCCGGTGCAGGTCTTACTTTAGTCTATTTAAGCTTATTCAAATTAGGTGTAGGTAGTCACGAAGTTGCGCCAAATGCAGCAAATGGTGCAGTAATTCTACATGCATATGTTCAACATGCTTTTGGCAATATGGGTTCATTATTCTTAACTGGCCTAATTTTTCTAGCATGTATGGTGACAGCGATTGGCTTAACTTGTGCTTGCGGTGAGTATTTTGCACAGTTAACTAAATTGCCTTACAAACTTTTAGTATTCATTTTAGTTGGTTTCTCTTTCATTATTTCTAATCTTGGATTAACCAAACTTATTGCTGTATCAGTACCTGTTTTAAGCGCAATTTATCCCCCTGCAATTGTTGTGATTATGCTGAGCTTCTTTTGGAAATTTTGGCAAAAACCTTCTTTTATTGTGGGTTCGGTAACAAGTATTGCTTTAATTTTCGGTATTATTGATGGTATTAAAGTTGCTGGTTTTGGAGATTATTTACCTGAATTTCTTCAACATTTACCTTTAAATGAACAAAATTTAGCTTGGTTGATCCCATCTCTAGTTGTTCTAGCAATTACCGTAATTATCGACAAAGTTAAATTTAAAAACATTTAATTTAGTGTCTCTTTTGAAATCGAGTTTTACCCAAACATGATTTTATATATTGAATAAAATGCTGAGTTTACCCAACCGGCATTTTATTTCCATACTACTTTCAATGACAAATCAACTATAGATATAATCATTTTTTACTGTAAAATTACACTAAAATAATTTTTAGCTTACTAGGAAAGAAGAGCAACAATGAAAAGCAAATATTACCTAACACAAGCCGATGCAGAGTTTTTAATGGACGAAGCTCAAAAATATGCAATTGAGCACAACTTTAAAGTCAGTATCGCTATTGTTGATGAAACAAGTTCTCTACTATTTATGAAACGATTAGACGGCGCCTCGCCTTTATCCTCACATTTATGTTTAGAAAAAGCAAAATGTTCTTCAATATCAGGTAGACCTTCAAAATTCTATGAAGAACTTCTACAAAATGGACGCTTAGGTTTTTTAAGCATGCCTAGTGCGCAAGGAATGTTAGAAGGTGGAAAACCAATTATTTATGAAGGCCAAATTCTAGGGGCTATTGGTGTTTCTGGTGTTCAATCTTTTGAAGATGCAGAAATTGCTCAACATGCGATTGATACTTTTTTGAAAAAACAAAGTAATTAAACCAATTCTTGCAGAAAAGAGAAATTATTATAATTTTCACTTAAACATTTCTCTTTTCAAAAATATTATGCATTTTATACAAAAATATTTAATATTTACTTTTCTTATACCTTAACTATTTATAAACATAGAGCTTTTTATAAAATTGCTTAAATTTTTTTCTATTGACTATTGAATTGAACCCAAAATAGCAGTACAACATTAAACTTATTCTTGACTAAAACATTCGGTTTTAGCGCAACCACAAGGAGGGATGGAGATGTTATCATTACATTTCAACAAACAAGTCTTCATTAACACTCTGAACAGCAAAGATTCAGTTGTTTATGGAGTAACACCGCTTGCTCTTATGCTGACTTTACTGTTTCAAGGTATGATTAAAGGAAATCTGAAACCCGAATACTTTATGTATGCGATGGTTGTTTCTTTCATATTTTGTGTGTGGGCCTTTGTCGATCATAAGATGCGAAAACTAGCTAAAAGACGTCTTAGTCAACAAAACTCGAATACTTAAAAAATGGATGAGCGATCATCCATTTTTATATAACTAAAAATAAAAAAATTGTTCCGATAACTAAAATAGCCGTAGCTACTAATTCAGTCACAATCAATCCTAACATCATCAAAGACATTAGCCATGAAGGCAAGCTAAAACGACCTAACTTGTGCGGACGTTTGAATTGATTTGTCGTATCCTGTAAATAGCCATGTATGATATAAACCAGAATTGAAAAACTAAAAAATAGAATATTTGCCAATACACACCATAAAGTAATATTTTCATTTAAAACAGTAAAATAACTTAATACAGCTAAAATTAGGCTAGCAGCTGCATAGAGCAAACTACTTCGATGAGCGATATCCACATAATAATGCGCACGACTTAATGCTGAGCGGCGTATTTGCCAATATTTCCATACCCCAGTTAACATCCCTATCCATAAAAATACGCCACTAAACACAATTGCAAGCTGTACAGCTTTCGATAAATCCATCTTTTTTCCAATTATTCGTTTTATTGAAAATTTAATGAGCTATATAACATAAATATTGACTTTGCAGTCACATTTTAATCAAGTTTCATTTTGGAACTCATGTAAATTTAAAGTCATCAATAAACCAATCTTTACTTAATATTATGGATAACACTTTTGAATCATTTTGGATGACCTGCAAAGACGGTTATCAACTTGCAGCACATTTTTATCCAGCTCAATCCCCAAAGTCAGCAAATCCCGTGTTGATCTGTCCGGCAACAGGTATTACCAAAAACTTTTATCATTCTTTTGCTAACTGGTTAAGTCATCAAGGCTATGATGTATTAAGCTTTGATTTCCGTGGAATTGGAGATTCATTGCATGGGCCGTTAAAGCAAAGTACTGCAAGTATTAATGATTGGGGAACTCTTGATATCCCTTGTGCAATTGATACTTTACTGGGGAAAACCGAAGCACAGCAAGTTACTCTTCTTGGCCATAGTGCTGGAGGACAGTTATTAGGAATTGTGCCTAATTTTCATAAAGTAGCAAAAGTTATCGCGGTCGCAGGTTCCACTGGCCATGTAAAAGGTCTTAAAGGTAAAACCAAGTTTTTAGCACCAGTAATGTTCAATGTCATATTTCCAATTTCTAGTGCTTTTAAAGGTTATGGTGCTACTCAATTTATTGGAATGGGAGAAAACTTACCTAAAAAAGTCGCCCAACAATGGCGAGAATTTTGCAGCCATCCTGGCTATGTGAAAAATGCTATTGGTAAAACAATCCACCATGATTTTCATACTGAAATTATCTGCCCTATTACTTCTATTTGGGCAAGTGACGATGAAATTGCAACCAAGCGCAACGTTGAAGATTTATTAAAACTCTATCCTAATGCACCCACAAAAATGCTAGAGCTAAATCCCATGAAACTTGGGCATAAATCAATTGGGCACATGCTAATCTTTAAAAAATCACATCAAAATTTATGGTCACTTTTAGAAAAAGAAATCCAACACTAATCTATGGATCTTTTACTTTTGCCTCTATACCCGTAATCCGGTATAGAGGTTTTTTTAATATTAATACCCACTTCTTTTATAAAGTTACCTTATTAACCTAATAATTATCATAGAAAATTAAAATATATTAATCACCTATTCCTTTGTATTAAAAACAAGCATTTTTTACGTAAATACGTCGATATAGCTTTAAAGTTCTGCTATCGTTATTTATACGAAGCTGTTGTTTAAAAACGGTTAAACTAACCTATTTTTAATACAAACAGCTTCTTTTTTTCTGTTTAGCTAAACCAAAGAAATTGTTCAAGGATAAGTATGCTAGCACTAGAGCCTCGACATATTCATATGAATCAACATGCTGTTGATAAAAAGCATGCATTACAGTGTCTAGTAGATATATTGGTAAAAGATGGGTTAGTTACACCTGACTACATTACAGGACTCATCAATCGGGAACAGCAAAGTGCCACCTATTTAGGTCAAGGTATTGCTATTCCCCACGGCACCCCCCAATCTCGCGAATTTATTTTAGAAACAGGTATCCGTTTAGCTCATTTTCCAGAAGGAATTATATGGGATGGTGAAAACAGAATTTATTTAGCTGTTGTTATTGCGGCAAAATCTGATGAACATTTACAAGTTCTACAAATATTAACTCGTGCTTTAATGCATGATGTAAGTGAACAGGTAAAAAATGCTAAACAACCTGAACAAATTATTGAAATCTTACAAGCTCAACCATTATCTCTAACTTTGCATGAAAATTTAATTCAAACTGAAATTGAATCTCAAGATATTGAAGATTTATTTTGGTCTGCTTCTCAGATTCTAAAAAAACACAATTTCGTAAAGTGCGGTTTTCTAAGTTCACTTGACCCTGATCAAGTTATTCAACTACAAGATCAAATCTGGTCTATTTCAAGCAGTAAGTTTGTTCAACAACCAGCAATCAGTATTGTAAAGCCCCGCCATGCTTTAGACCTAGGCGGACAAAAATTAAATACGCTAGTTTGTATAGCTGCCAATGAACAATTAGATAGCCAGAGATTTAATCGACTGATTGATATTCTGTTTAATCCAGAGCAAGTTGCACAATTAGACCAAACACAAGCACCAAATGAAATTGCTAAAATCATTGGTGCAGATGTTATTCCCGATTGGCCCCACCGTTCTGTTGTACTCGCTAATGCACATGGATTACATGCTCGACCAGCAACTCATTTAGTAAACTTAACAAAAAGTTTTCAAGGTGATATGCAAGTCGCAGTAGATGAAGGCAATTTTGTTTCAGCTAAAAGTTTGACACGTCTCTTAGCTTTAGGTTGTAAACGCGGTCAAACTTTACGTTTCATTGCTGAACCAGAAACGGATGCAGTTGAAGCTTTAGATAAAGTTATTCTGGCAGTGCAACAAGGCTTAGGTGAAGAAGTTGAACCTATACAATCTTCAGACATCAAAGTAGAGCAATCTAGTGAAATCCCAAGCCATTCAAAACCACTTAGCGCAAATACAGGAATTGCTGCTTCAAGCGGTTTAACTTTTGGCCCTGTACATGTAATTAAACCTAAGGTTTACCAATATGAACGCATGGGCTTAAGTGTCAAAGCAGAAAAAGAAAAACTTGATATTGCACTTCACGCAGTTAAAAACAATATTCACCAAGTTATTGCAAAATCTGAATTTGCTGAAATTAAGCAAATCTTCCAAGCACATTTGGAAATGCTTGATGACCCAGATCTTATTAATGGTGTTTATCAAAAGATTAACCTAAATCTTTCTGCTCCTGCTGCTTGGCATGAGCATATTGAAGCAGCAGCCAAAGAGCAAGCAGCTTTACCAGATCGATTATTAGCTGAGCGTGCTACAGACTTACGTGATATTGGTGATCGCGTTTTGGCTCAACTCTGCGGTGAGGTCATCATCGAAGAACCTAAAGAACCTTATATATTGATTATGTATGACGTCGGACCAAGTGATGTAGCCCGCCTTAATAAAGATCGTGTAGCAGGTATTTTGACCGCCGTAGGTGGTGCAAGCGCTCATAGTGCTATTGTTGCTCGTGCTCTAGGTATCCCTGCAATTGTTGGCGCTGGTGATCAAGTACTAGATATTGAGCAAAAAAGTTCTCTTTTAATTAATGGAGATACCGGAGCTTTTATCTTAAATCCTAATGCTCAACAAATCGAACAAGCGAAACAAGAGCGAGAGCTTCAGAAAAAAATTCGTGAAGAAGCTGAACGTCATAGCCAAGAACCTGCAATTACTCTGGATCAACACCAAATCGAAATTGCTGCCAATTTAGGAAAAGTTCAAGCGACCCCTCATGCAGTAGAATGTGGTGCCGAAGCAATTGGCCTACTTAGAACTGAACTTGTTTTTATGGCCCATAGTAGCGCTCCCAGTGAAGCTACCCAAGAAGCAGATTATCGCATCGTTTTAGATGCTCTTGCAGGCCGTCCCCTCGTAGTACGTACGTTAGATGTAGGTGGTGACAAACCACTCCCTTACCTTCCAATTGCTGAAGAAGAAAACCCATTTTTAGGATTGAGAGGTATTCGTTTAACGCTAAGACAGCCAGAGCTGTTGCGTCAACAACTTATTGCTCTGCTTAAAGCTGCAGATGACCGCCCTTTAAGAATTATGTTTCCAATGATTGGACGTGTAGAAGAATGGCGTGCTGCAAAAGCTATTCTTGATGAAGTTAAAGCGACATATCCATGCGCCGACTTACAAATTGGGATCATGATTGAAGTTCCTTCTGCTGCTTTACTTGCACCTATCCTCGCGCAAGAAGTGGACTTTTTTAGTATCGGAACAAATGACTTAACTCAATATACATTAGCCATTGACCGTGGACACCCTATTCTATCGGCTGAAGCTGATGGACTACACCCAAGTATTTTGCAATTGATCGATCAAACTGTAAAAGCTGCACATAAGCATGGCAAATGGGTTGGTATATGCGGTGAACTCGCAGCCGATCCAAAAGCTGTACCCATTCTAATGGGCTTAGGGGTGGATGAGCTTAGTATGTCACCGAATAGTATTCCTTTGGTTAAAGCCCAAATTCGTACACTTAACTACAGCCAAGCTCAAGTGCTTGCAAAGCGTGCACTTGAATGTGATAGCGCTACTGCTGTACGTCAGTTATCCGAACAAGAAATGTAAAAATTAGGAATGGTAATGGCTAAAGTTTTAACAATTACTTTAAATCCTGCAATTGATGTGACTATACAACTCAATGAGTTACAGTTAGGTGAAGTAAACCGCCAACAATCTGTAGAAATACATGCGGCAGGCAAAGGTTTAAATATTGCACAAGTTTTAAAAGATTTGGGGCATGAGGTTGTTGTTTCTGGTTTTCTAGGAACAACAAACAGACAGATTTTCGATGACCATTTTAAAGAAGCTCAATTTCAATCTGAATTTATTTATATTGAAGGTGAAACTCGCCAAAATATAAAAATTGCTGAACATTCAGGACGTATGACGGATTTAAATGGAAAAGGTTTTTTCGTATCTGAACTAGATAAGAAGCACCTCTTCCAAAAAATTGAAATGATTTTGCCTCTGGTAGATGTGGTTGCTATTGCTGGAAGCATTCCGCAGGGATTTAGTGTTGATGAGTTAAAACAACTTATTAAACTCATTCAAGCGCAAGGGAAAAAAGTTGCACTAGATACAAGTGGTAAAGCGTTGGTTGCTGCCATTGAATGTCAACCATGGATGATTAAACCAAATACAGATGAGTTAGTAGAAAGTTATCAGCTTCCTGCTACAACCTATGCTGAACAAAAAAAGCTTTTTGAAAACCTAGCCAAAATTGAACATGTCGTTATTTCGATGGGTGAAGACGGTGTAAACTGGTTACATGACACTCACCCACTTCATGCCACAGCACCTAAAGTAATAGTTAAAAGTACAGTTGGTGCGGGTGACTCTCTTTTAGCAGGTATGATTCATGGCTTATTGAGTGGCTTCTCTGCTGAAGAAACATTAAAAACTGCTACAGCAATTGCAAGTCACGCTGTAACACAAGTAGGCTTTCGTATTCCTAATGCTGAAAAGCTAAACCAATTAAAAACCCAAACAACAATCAATTCATTGAGTGAATCTGATGCCAACTGCTAAACGTTTATTATTTGTTATTAATAGTCCGCAACAGCAAGTCAATGCTTTGATTTTAGCTCGTAAGCTTGCACAAGTCGCGTCCCAACAGGGTTATCAAAATAGCATTATTTCACTTGATGAATTCGAAGTGAATGAAAGCTTTGACCAAGTTATCGTTGTTGGACAACGCCCGAAAAATCTTAATATTTTTGGTCCACACCTTTTATCTTTTATTAATATTGAAGAGATCAAAAGTGATGCTCAGTCAGCTCTTCAAACTGCTTTAGATCATTTTAAGTCTGCTCAAGACTGGCAAAATGATAATAGCTTATCAGCATCTACAGCTAAAAAATTTGTTGCGATCACTGCATGTCCTACGGGCGTTGCGCATACTTTTATGGCCGCCGAAGCTTTACAGCAAGGTGCAGAAAGACACGGTTATGATATTGAAGTAGAAACTCAAGGTTCCGTTGGCGCAAAAAATATCTTATCACCTCAAGCTATTGCTGATGCAGACATCGTTATTCTTGCGACTGACATTGAAGTTAATACAGACCGTTTTGTAGGTAAACGTGTTTATAGATGTAGTACAGGTTTTGCTCTAAAGCAAACAGATAAAGCTTTCGCCGAGGCAATCAGTAATGCGCAAGTTTTAGAACAAGGTAAGCAACAAACATCTACAGAAAATAAAGATAAAGCCGAAAAAGTTGGCGTATATAAACATCTCTTAACAGGTGTCTCTTATATGTTACCTATGGTGGTGGCAGGAGGTCTTTTAATTGCCCTCTCTTTATGCTTTGGTCTCAATGCAGCTGAGCAAGCAGGCAGCTTACCAGCCATATTAAAACAAATCGGGGCCGCAGCATTTATGCTTATGGTTCCAATGTTATCTGGTTATATTGCCTACTCAATTGCTGACCGCCCTGGTCTAGCACCTGGTTTAATTGGAGGCTTACTTGCTTCTGAGTTACAAGCAGGTTTCTTAGGGGGTATTGTCTCTGGTTTTCTTGCAGGGTATATCGCACTTTTCATTGCAAAAAAACTCAAACTTCCTACAAGCTTAGAAGCACTTAAACCTATTTTAATTATTCCGCTATTAGGTACTTTATTTGTTGGCCTTATCATGTTTTATGTGGTTGGACAACCAGTAGCACATATTTTTGAGCTAATGAAAGATTTCTTAAACAACATGGGTACAACAAATGCCGTGTTAATGGGAATTATATTAGCAAGTATGATGTGTATTGATTTAGGTGGACCAATCAATAAAGCAGCTTACGCTTTTACTGTCGGATTACTGACAACAAATACTTATATGCCTATGGCAGCCACCATGGCCGGTGGCATGGTCCCTGCTCTTGGTATGGCTATTGCGACTTTCATTGCTAAAAATAAATTTAGTACAGGAGAAAAGGATGCAGGAAAAGCAGCTTTTGTATTAGGTTTATGTTTTATTTCTGAAGGTGCTATTCCCTTTGCAGCTAAAGACCCTATGCGTGTTATTCCAACTTGTATTTTAGGTGGAGCTGTAACTGGCGCACTTGTTGCCTTGTTCCATTGTGAGTTAGTTACTCCTCACGGTGGTGTATTTGTTCTTTTAATTCCAAATGCAATTAATCATGCTTGGCTATACCTTGCTGCAATCGCTGCTGGGAGTGTGGTTACAGGCATAAGCTATGCTATTGTTAAGAAAAAAATAGAAGATAAAACAGCAACTATTTCATAATTAAAAAGGGAGAAAATAAATTCTCCCTTTTTAATAATCATTCATTTTATAAAACTTATATCATTTGATTTGAACAGCTCTTGCCATAATATGTGCGGGCACTTCTTCTGCCAACATTACAGTTAAAGATGGTTCTTTTTGCGACTTAGTAGATAAATTTTGCGATTCTAAAACTGCGCTTACATCTTTTGGAGCTAATCTAAACATGGCACCTGTTGCAGGATCTACAATTAAAATACCAATTAGCCCACCAAAAAGAATATTACCAAAATACCATCCACTTAATGTACCCGTAACTTCTACAGTCTTACTTTGATAACCTGCTTTACTAAAAGTGACCTGATAACTTTCTGGTTTAAAATAGCCTGCTCCCTTTTTCAAACTTACGGTTGCTGGAGTTTGTCCAGTATGGATTTTTATTCCTTTACGATTTTTAATCTCAATGGTTGCAGACTCTGGAACACTAGTGAAAGTAAGTGTTTGAGAAGAACCAGAAACTATAGTTGCGCAACCATTAATTCCCACAGTTAATGCAATCAACGAACTAAGTAGTAATTTTTTCATCATTAAGCTCAAAGAGTTATCAATATTTATTGGAACGCGCACTATAATAAATGAAACAAAAAATAACAATTAAAATACATTTCTTTAGATTAACTATTGAACATTTACTAACATAAATATTATTAAAATTATAATTTATAGATAAAAATAGCTCTATTTCAATAGCTCATTATCTCAAATCACGTTTTAAATTTATAAATAAAAATCAAACACTTAAAATAGAAAACTAATTTTATTTTACTAAATAATAGATGTTTCATGTTAAATGTATGGTAAATTTTACCAATATTAAAACAATGCAAACAATTGATATATATAAATATTTATTATTTAAATATATTAATTTTTCATAGTTATGACTTTAGAGACAAAAACTTTCTCGTTCAATGCCACGGTCAAATCATAATTTTTTTTCTACGATGCCTTTGCAAGCAACATCGTTCAATTAACGAGCAAGCAAGTTTAGATGTAATCTCATATATCTGTTCAAAGAGTTTTAGGTCTGGCCCTGATAAGCAGTATGAACCTTGAATAATCTTTGATTATAGAGGAAGAATAATTGCAGTCTATGCAAAGTAAAGTGGCATTCATAAAGATAAGGACAGTTAAACCATGTCATTGTTAAATGAAGCTATATAACTTTTGCTCAACAAGTAAAGTCCTGATATAACTTGCTTGATGAAACTATATTTTTCAACTATTAAAGATAGTTCACCAGAAATGCGATCCACCAAGGTATGGGGAAAAGTCAATGACAAAGAAGTATGCGCGTTTTTTACCTACAACAGAATTTTTTACTCTTGAAGATTTTCCATATTATTGGATTACTCAAGTACATGCTCAGTATGTACAAAATATTGATAATGCTTTAAAAAAATATGGTTTAGATAACTCACGTCGACGCATTATGTTGGCCTTAAGCAGCAAGCCTCATGCGAGTGTTTCTGAACTTTCAGATATGATTATTTCAAAAATGTCGACCACCACAAAAATTGTTTATCGTTTGAAAGATGAAGGATTGGTTGAGACCTACTCTTGCCAGACTGATGGTCGTATTACTCGTGTAGTACTTACAGAAAAAGGCACTGAAATGATCAACAAGATCAATGACCTAACCAGTGTAGTACTTGAACAGTCTTTTGAAGGCATTACTCCTTTGCAGTTAGAAAAAATGATGGAAAGTTTAAAATTACTTTTAAAGAACCTTTCTCGCTAAGACGAAATAAGAATCTATTTATAAGCAATAGTTAAGCTCTCATTACGAGAGCTTAACTATTTTAATGTCTCTACTTTGATATTGAGAAAAATAGCATCCCACATAAAATAATCAATTAACCTTCTATCGGTTGACTTGAGCTCTTAAGTCCAGTAGAAATTCTCTTTCAATAACTGAATAGCAAATTTCGGAAAATGGCTAAAAGAAAATACAAAAGTGACAAATTTCAGGTACGTCGTATTAACCGTAGTTGGTGGGTACTCGAGAAAGATCTTGAATCAAACTGCTATTTAAAACATGAGCAAGTGGCAACAAAAACCTTAGCAAACAACTACGCCGATGATTATATCGAACAATACTATATGAACTTGTACATTCAACAACAGTTGAAAAAACCAGAAACCGTATAAAAAGCCTTTTTGGCTTTTTTTTATTTTATATAGTTTTAGTTTATAAAAACTAAAAATTATGAATAAAAAAAACCTACATCTTGGGGAAAATGTAGGCTATAAAATGCACAAAAAGGAAATATATATCCTTTTTGACAAAAAGAATTTTACGATAATATAAGCTATTATTTTATATTACTTTTGTAAACTTAATAGTGCTTATTGTATTTATTTAAACTCTGTTTAGGATACCTTTATTTATATTTTGTGAATAAAATTTGATAAATCAAATTTTATTAATTTTTTAATTTACTACTTTTCATCATTACATTTAGTTTCGTTAAAATAAATACATAAATATAATTATAAGTTTCTGTTTTAATAAGTTTTTTACAAAAATAAGCATAAATATTTTTTTTACTTAAGATGAATAAAAATCAATAAATAACAAAAACATAAATTAAATATTAAGTATATATTGGTTTTAATCTCCCAATTTTAGTTCAAAAAAAGCACACTTAAAATTTATTTATCGCTGTTTTGATTACTACAGAAAGATTACAATAACGACTAATAAATAGATTAATCAACTTGCAATCTTTCTAGGCATGTTATGACTTCAATGTCGAACAACACCCAAAAGCATTTTATTGTTGAGCAAATTCCTCTACCCACCTGGGTTAGTGATGAAAATGGCTTGATATTATATTGCAATGTAGAGTGTACAGAATATTGGCTGGATACCTTTTCTCCATTGCCTCAGCGATGGTTAGATTTTATATATCCTGTCGATTTAGATGAAGTCAAAAATAGATGGCTCGAAGCAATTCGCCTACAAAAAAGAATAGAATTTAAATGTCGACTTTTACAAGTTGGAAATGAATATAGATGGTGCAAACTCTCCATCCAAGCTTCTAAGTATCGCGGCCTATCTCAAAATAATGAATGGTATGTTAGCTTTTTAGATATTGATCACGATATTCAAGAACAACAAAACTTACAGAAGAACATTGAAATACAAAATCAAATGTTAGATATCAGTGTAGATTGCATTAAGGTGCTTAATGTAGACGGCACAGTTTCACATATGAATAAATCAGGATGCCTCGCTTTAGGTGTCCCTGTTGATGAAACAGAATTTGGAATGAAATGGCTTGAGTTATTGCCACCTCACATTCGTAAACGCGGACGGGTCGCTTTAAAAAAAGCCCTTCAAGGTAAAGTTGCCAGATTTGCAGGAATGAGCTGCTTACCAAATCAAGATCCTGAATATTGGGATAATATGCTTACCCCTATTCATCGGGAAAACGGAGAAATCGGACAAATACTCTGTGTCTCACGTAATGTTACTCAACAGCATTTGGCAGAAAACCAACTTAGGAATATGAGTGAGAGAGATGAACTGACGGGGTTATGTAATCGACGCTCATTTAAATTTCAGCTTAAACGCACCCTTGCCTATTCAAAAGACACTCAAACAAGTGTGGGATTACTTTTAATTGACCTCGATCATTTTAAACATATTAATGATACTTTGGGTCATAGTGCAGGTGATCATTTATTAAAAGTTTTATCCAAACGCTTTAGTCATTGTATGGATGATGAAAGATGCTTTGTTGCCAGATTAGGTGGCGATGAGTTCGCAGTTATTATCAATAACCTCAAATCTGAAAATGATGTTCGTGAATTAGCAGCAATTTTACTGCAACAGTTAAATCAGCCAATTACTTATTTAGGAAATGTATTAAATGGTGGCATGAGCATTGGGTGTGCGATTTATCCCCAAGATGCTATAGACCAGTCAGGTTTACTTAGTTGTGCTGATATGGCATTGCATGACTTAAAAGCGCGTGGTCGTGGTGGTATCCGCATGTATGATCCGTGCATGATGCAAATGACTGAAACTGTCGCTTCTCAGCTTAATTTAGCTCGCCAGTTGATTCGTCATCATACAATCCAGCCATACTATCAACCTAAAGTAGACCTAAATACCCATCGTGTAGTGGGGTTTGAAGCTTTATTGCGCTGGCATACAACCTCAGCGCAAAGAGGTTATCCCGCACAAATTGCTGAAGCTTTTAAAGATTATAATTTAGCGAGTAAAATTGGTGAAACAATGCAACACCAAGTTTTACGTGACATAGCCAAATGGATAGATCTTGGTATTAAGCCGCTCCCTGTTTCATTAAATGCGGCTCCAGTTGAATTCTTGAGAGACAACTATGCTGAAAGGCTTTTGAAAAAGATTAATCAATTTCAAATACCGACTCATTATATTGAAGTTGAAGTCACCGAGCACATGCTAGGTGATCGTGGTTCAGAGTATGTAATCCGTGCACTTAATAAATTAAAGCAGCATGGTGTACGTATTGCACTCGACGACTTTGGTACTGGTTTTTCATCATTAACACATATTCGCGACTACCCAATTGACAGTTTAAAAGTAGATTGTAGTTTTATACAAAAGATGCAACACGACCCATCAATTTACGCGATTGTTCAGGCAATTGGTTTACTCGCTCCAAATTTATCACTTGGACTCATCGCAGAAGGAATTGAAACTCCAGAACAAGAAGAGTTACTTCGTCAATTTGGATATAGCATTGGTCAAGGCTTCTTATTTGAATCTGCTATAGATGCCAATCAAGTCATTTCAATACTTAAACAGAATCAACCTTACTTGGTAAGCCATTACAATCCCTGAAGATAAAACATTTAATAAACTTTCTGGCTTTTATTCATACTAAAAATAAACAATATTACTTTTAAAATTGTTCATAATATAAGCACAAAGATAATAATTCGGTGTTTCCACACCATACATTGTCAAAGGACAATAAGGAGCAATATATGAGTTATCACCATATCTTGGTTCCAGTCGATGGCTCTCCTACTTCACTCATTGCTGTTAATCACGCAACAGCAATTGCTAAAGCCTTTGGTAGTAAAGTGACTCTAATATATGCGCTGACCATAGATCCTTTCATTTCTGTAGAATTTATTGATAGTACAGAATTAGCACAGGATTATTTTAATAAAGCTAAAGCATCTATTCAGAGTATTCTAGACGAGGCTAAAGAACAATTTAGCAAACATGGAATTTCTGTTGATACAAAAATTGTTGAAGGTCAAACAATTCATACAGAAATTATTAAAGCAGCTACTGAGTTAAAAGCAGACTTGTTAGTCATTGGTTCTCATGGTCGAAAAGGCTTTAAAAAATTCTTCTTAGGAAGTGTCACTCAAGCCCTTTTAGGAGAAATTCATTTACCAGTATTAGTCGTAACAGAATAGTTTTACTGAAGCTAAAAAAACCGATCTTTATAGATCGGTTTTTTAATGGACTGTATTACTTAGCCTTATATGTAAACTTAATGAGAGATCCTGGATTCTCTAAGGTATTTGTTACAGAGCCATCATCTTTTTGAACATTCCCAGCTGTATCCGTCAATACGTATAAAACATTCCCGTCTGGACTCGCAATCACATCACGATAGCGGTTATTGCTTTTAAACATCGGCACCGCATCATCATAAGTAGTACTGTAAGTTGGATCTAGCTTAATACGGAAAATAACACCGCGTTTTAGAGATGGAACCAATAATGTATTTTCCCAACCAGAAATTGCTTTTTTGCCGCCTTTATAGACATAGGCAGATGACGGCGCAACTGTTGGCCAACAAATATAGGTCATCTCTCCACAAGTTGGATCGTTATAGTTGTAGGTGTCTTGAACGGTATATAAAGTTTTTAATGGTGGGACGAAATTTTTACCAGTCCATTCAGATTCTTTCGTCACAGGAACTCCTGCGGCTACTTTTACTCCGTTCTGAGCTAAATCCTTAATTGACTTATTGGCTGCTGCTGAATAATTTGCATAAGCATAGCCACTATCGTCTTTATAACCTGCTACGTTCGGCCAACCATAGTTGCCACCTTTGACAATGAGATTAATTTCATCGTCAGAGTTTGGACCTTGTTCAGACTGCAACAATTTACCATTTGGAGTGAATGCTAAGCCCTGCGGATTACGATGCCCGAGTGTATAGATATGGCTAACCACTCCATTAAAACTTGGATTATCTTTTGGAATACTTCCATCAAGATTTAAGCGTAGTACTTTACCCATGTAGGTGTGATAGTCCTTGCCATTCAGCTCTTGTTGAGTCGGCGTATGTTGTGCTTGATTTGGCAAGAACAAATAAGCAAGCTGGTTACGCCCTTGGTCACCAATCGTATAATAAATCTTTTGATCTGGACCAATGACAAGACGACCAGACTGATGGTCTTTCGATGATGGTAATCCTGCCAATAAATCTACTGGCTTCTCAAGCGTATCTGTTGACTTATTATAGATATATCGACGAATAATAGTTTGGTTCGGTAGCTCTTTATCTGTAGATTTCGGATTTTTAAATGTACCTGAAATGTAGATATAAGGATTATTTTTAAAATCCGGATGGAAAGCAAAGCCTAATAAACCATTTTGTCCATCAGCATCATTGACAATCTCTGGCACCTGAAAAACTGTCTTTACACTGCCCGACTCAGGATTAACTCTTAAAATCTTGCCTGTTGCCCGCTCAGTTAACCAAATTTGATTATCAGGCCCCCATAACAAAGCATGCGGTTTATTTAAATTAGATAGAATAACTTTCTTGTCAAAGTTTTCTGTTTTAGCTTTAGCGAATTGAGATGGAGTAAGAGGAACATCAGCAAATGCTGAATTGAGAGTAGCTAACTGAGCGGCGCCTAATAAAGCAATTTTTGCCAGTAAATGTTTATTCATGAGTCCACCTTATAAATTATCAAAATTTTCCGAGAATTTTTAAACCTTTACGGATTGGTTTATACAAGTTCTCTATATGATTTGTATTATGATGAATAGCAGAACTATTAAAATCCAAATTTATGAAAGGCTCTGTTGCATAAAAGTAGCTATGCAATATGCGTAACCAGCATTTTTAAATATCTTTAAGCTTAGCAGGCGTAGGTTAGTCAACCTTAAAAACTTATGCTATTCTTCAGGCACTTTTAAATGCCTCAAATCTCTATACCTATGACACTTACGCCACCTTAAGTTTATTTACTCGTCTCATCCGTAAATAACTCATCACTGTCTAGTGATGTGGTGTAGTCGCTTGTGTTGGTATATCACATCACTAGCCTTTTAAATTTAGAACTTAGGCTATTTCTCATGTTATCCAATGTCCGAGAACAATGGTTCTCTAATGTCCGTTCAGATATTCTTTCTGGTCTTGTTGTTGGTCTTGCTTTAATTCCAGAAGCAATTGCATTTTCAATTATTGCGGGTGTAGATCCAAAAGTCGGTTTATATGCCTCTTTTTGTATTGCCGTTATTATCTCTTTCGTAGGCGGTCGTCCGGCTATGATTTCGGCAGCTACGGGTGCCATGGCGTTGGTTATGACAACGCTCGTAAAGGACCACGGGCTTCAATACTTATTTGCAGCGACAGTATTAACTGGCGTCATACAGATTTTCGCCGGATATTTCAAACTTGCCAAACTCATGCGCTTTGTTTCCAAATCGGTGGTCATTGGATTTGTTAATGCACTCGCTATTCTCATTTTTATGGCTCAATTACCGGAATTAATAAGCGTTACATGGCATGTCTACTTACTAGTAGCAATTGGTTTAGGAATTATTTATCTTTTCCCCTATATTCCAAAAATTGGAAAGTTCTTTCCCTCACCCCTTATTTGTATTGTAGTAGTCACATTACTCGCTATTTTTTTAGGGTTTGATGTTCGAACAGTTGGTGATATGGGTTCATTACCAGACACTTTGCCGATATTTCTGATTCCTAATATTCCTTTTAATTTAGAAACACTTCTTATTATTCTTCCATATTCTTTAGCGCTGGCTGCAGTTGGCTTACTTGAATCAATGATGACCGCAACAATCGTTGATGAAATGACAGATACATCAAGTGATAAATTTCAAGAATGTAGGGGTCAAGGTATTGCTAATATCGCTTCAGGTTTTATGGGTGGTATGGCTGGTTGTGCCATGATTGGTCAATCAATGATTAATGTAAAGTCTGGTGGTCGCACACGCTTATCCACTTTCTGCGCGGGCATATTCTTACTTATTCTGGTTGTATTTTTAAGCGACTGGTTAAAGGTTATTCCTATGGCTGCTTTGGTTGCGGTCATGATTATGGTATCGATCAGTACTTTTGAATGGAGCTCTCTAACACAATTTAAAAATAATCCTAAAAGTAGTAATATCGTTATGATCGCTACCGTTATTGTAGTGGTTGCTACTCATAACTTAGCACTAGGTGTATTAACTGGCGTATTACTTTCAGCACTTTTCTTAGCAAATAAACTGGAAAACGATATTCGTATTGAAACTTCATTCGAAGATCAAGCTCGTCTATACGAATTAAGAGGCCAAATATTTTTTAGTTCTTCTGAAAAATTTATGCAAAGTTTTAACTTTAACGAAGATGCTAAAGAAGTCATTATTGATCTTACCCACTCACATATTTGGGATGTGACTTCAGTTGCCATGCTAGATTCAGTAGTGAATAAATTTCAAAAAAACGGTATTAAAGTAACGGTTCGCGGGTTAAATGAAGCCAGCTCAATCATGATTGATAAATACGGTACTCATGCAAAAATCTAAAAAAGGTCCTTCGGGACCTTTTCTAATTCCAAGACTTCCTTCTTATTAAGGAGATTTATATAACAACCGATTTGGGCTACCAGAAGGATTTTTTACAACATTACTACTTGCTTGATTTAAAAGATTGGTCGAGATTGTCTGAGGCGTTGCAGTGGGCGTACTTTGCAACATTTCAGCTACCACACCAGCCACATGTGGAGTAGCCATTGAAGTCCCATTTAAAATTTTAGTTGCTGTATTACTCCCAATCCATGCAGAGTTAATCTGGCTTCCGGGTGCGAAAATATCAACACAGCCTCCATAATTAGAATAACTAGCACGAGTATCTGTACTGTCTGTAGCTGCGACAGTAATTGCCTTGCTTACTCTTGCCGGTGAACTATTACAAGCATCAGTATTAGAGTTTCCTGCAGCCGCAACCATCACATAACCATTATTAAATAAATTTTCAACCGCACTATCTAATGATGTACTCGCCCCACCGCCTAAAGACATATTCACTACAGCTGGTTTTTTACCATTTTTCAATATCCAATCTAAGCCTGCAATTACGTTACTTGAAGCACCAGATCCATCACACCCTAAAATCCGAATAGGTACCAAACTTACATTCTTAGCGACACCATAAGTACTACCACCAACTGTTCCTGCCACATGTGTACCATGACCATTACAGTCGCTTGTGCCATTTCCATCAGATATCGCGGTATAGCCACTTAATACTCGTCCAGAGAACTGTTGATGTGTAGACAATATTCCTGTATCAACAATATAAGCTGTTGTACCTGAGCCTGTTTGTAAGTATGAATAAGCCGAATTTAAAGGTAAGGTTTTTTGGTCAATACGATCTAAACCCCAATCGGGATTGCTTTGCGTAGTCGCATCAATTTTCATGACTGTGTCATTTTCTACAGAAACGACTTTGGGATTTTTTTTCATTGCCTCAACAAAAGCAGTGCCTGCAACATCGGGTAAATAAATTGCAAATCCCTTAAGTACAGTATCGTAGGTCTGTAATATCTTCCCCCCATGCTGTTTAGCAATACCTTGTGCAAAATCGTTAGAAGGACCAACATCTTTATTAAGAATAACAATATATTGGTTTTTAATAATTCCTTTTGCTTGAGAAGAACTTAATACAGAAGTTGTTGTAGCTGGTGCAGCATAAATGAAATGACTAACAGCTATTGTTAAAAGAAAACTCGAAACTTGGCAAAATTTCATAAAAAATCTCCATATCTTTTACTTCAGACATCGTTGTTATGATCAGTACAGTCTTTATATTTTGGGACTAAGGTATTTTAAAAAGAATTCTTATTATATTCTCCATGTATTATAACCAAGTCATATTTTCATAAAACTTGGTTCTACACAATGTTCTTATCTTTTTTAATCAAAAATGAGAACTACTTCATAAAAATTACCGAGTTAAAAACAAATAATTATTTTATCTCTATTTATAATTTAGATTAAGAATGGTGTATAATGTAAAAATATATAATCATTAAAAACAATATAACCGTAGAAATAAAGAGATATGTGCCAGTCGTATTAAAGCTTTTTAAAAATTTCCAGATATCCATAAATAACAATACAAACAGTTAGTTATAAAAATTCTTGCAAATTTCAATACTAGCTTCAACTAGAATAAATTTACAATTTCTTTAACTATACATGTTCAGTATTAAATACGTAAATATATATTTCAGAAATCTCTTTTGTTTAATAATTTGATAAATTCTCAAATAGTTATACTTCTAATAAAATAAATAATAAAATTATTATAATTTTAGGTCTGGCAACTCAACCTTGTATCCTGCCAAATAATGTCTACAATCAATATTATACTCAATAAAGCCATCTTTGATAAAGTAATTACAATATTCATTTATTCTTATGATTGGATCAAATGTAGGTTTTTCAAAATCCCCATTAAAAAACCACTGATTGCCATTAGAGAAGGGATAATGTACAGGAATATAATGAAGATATCCGCAAGCAGGACACATATGTTTATACATGCCGCCTTCGAAATACTGTACTTTCATCAAGACTCCTTTATCAATAAAAAAGCCAACTCATGAAAGCCGACTAACCAAATAAAATATTTAAAAATTCTATATATTATTTAATTATCCGTTATAGCATTCTCTCTTTTATTTTTCTGTTTTTAATTTATCGAACCTTTATTACAAATTCATGAAGATTAATCAGCTTGTATTTCAATTAATCGATTTATTAAATGATAATTCCAATTAAATAATGAAAAGTAAATACTATTTTTTATTTAGCACATGGCTATGTGATTAATTCATTTGAATAATTAAATAGATATTACCGCCTTATCCAAGAACAAAATTCGCTTTATATTATTGTTTTTAAAAGTCAAATAAAAAAGTCCGTATCTTGGGAAGCTACGGACTTGAAACTCAACTAAACAACAGCTAAACATTTTGTCGCTTAGTGAGAAAGCACTATCTTTTTAATCTAATTAAGTTCTATAGTCAGGTCAATAAGAACACTTAATTTTTATAAAAATCAGGTTGAGTTGTGATTGATCTCACATTTTATCTTCTAATAAGTTTAATCTGTTTTTTATTTACTCAATTACATTCTATTTCAAACACTTAAATTAATATCGAGTTAAAGTAATACTCTAAAATAGAATAATGGTTAATTCCAGAAATAAGCTTAAAAGAAACAAAATCCTGATCTTGCTGTCTTTTATTTTCAAAATAATTTTGGCTTTGCCATTTCAACTCGTCTAGCTCAAGTTCACCACATAAAATTGAACATGGAATAGTAATTCGTTTTGACTGATGAACAGGGCTGTATTTTAAGATATCTTCGCTTGAAAGCGTGAGAGCATGATTTAAATGGGTACTTTGTATAGGCTCTAGATCATAAATTCCACTTAACAAAACCATCTCAGATATCAGTGGATGATCTAATGACAAAGCAGCCAGATGTGCTCCTGCCGAATGCCCAACTAAAACCACCTCATCAGTTTTCCAGCCTTGCTCTCGAATAAAATCGAGAGCTTGATTAACTTGAGAAGCAATATCTGAAATTTTACTTTGTGGTGCCAAATCATATTCTAAAAGAACACACTGGGCGCCTTTCGCTAGAACATACGGTACAATCAATGCAAAATCTGATTTATCACACCATTGCCAATAGCCACCATGAATAAAAATAACAGTCTTTTTGGCTTGCTCTAATGGAAATAAATCTAAAGTTGACCGTGGGTGCTTACCATATTGGATATCTACAATATGGGTAAATTTTTGATAGCTCACTAAGCTTGTTCTTTTAAATTCTGCCAATATTTCATGTTCATTCGCTACGGTTCTAGAATTGTCATATGATCGCATAGATCTCTCACTTCAATGATTCTTCATGAGCATTTAAAGCAAGCTTGGCTGATGACCGCTTTAAATAGTAAAAAACCGTAAGAACAACAACTAATGGCACTCCAAATTGTAAAGTTGACTTAAATTCATTGGTAAACCAAGTTGTGATAGTAATACTCAAAATTGTGATTAATCCCAACAGTGAAATTAACTGGCTCGCTGGAACCTTAAACTTTAACGTCTGTCCTTTTCGTGTCATGTGCCTTCTGAAACACATATGGGTAACAAAAATACTGCCCCACGTGAACAGTGCACCAAACATAGATAAAGCAATCATGATCGGGAATGCCGAGCTCGGATTAATGGTATAAACAAT
Organism: Acinetobacter sp. GRABPA_MV_2; assembly: GCF_056725885.1. NCBI lineage: Bacteria > Pseudomonadati > Pseudomonadota > Gammaproteobacteria > Moraxellales > Moraxellaceae > Acinetobacter > Acinetobacter sp. GRABPA_MV_2. The sequence goes on along the minus strand of NZ_JBWZNA010000009.1, from coordinate 76,231 downwards.
ACTAGCGATACCAATACCAACGGCTGACAACAACAACGCATTAATTGGTACGCCATTGTGACTAATACGACCAAACAGTTTTGGTGCATCACCTGCTCGTGACAAGCTAAATAGCATACGTGTTGAGATATATAGCATACTATTCATGGCTGACAAGGCCGCGACAATTACAATAAAATTTAAAATACTGTCTGCATATGGAATACCTACAATTTTCATCACCATCACAAAAGGGCTGGTCGCGTCAGCTCCAATTAAAGTTGTCCAAGGAACAAGTGCCACAATGAGAAATAAAGACAGTAGATAAAATAGAATTAAGCGAATTGCAGTACTTTTAAAAGCTTTCTTAACAGCTCTTTCTGGATCTTTAGCCTCACCTGCTGCAACAGCGATCATTTCAATACTTAAATAACTAAATATTGAAATGATTACTCCAATCCAGACTCCACTAAAACCATAAGGGAAAAATCCTCCATGCTCGGTTAAATTAGAGAGAACCTGAGCTGTTCCTCCATGACTTTGGGTCAAAATACCAATTGCTAAAAGAATAAATACAATAATTGCAAAGACTTTTATTGTCGAAAACCAATATTCAACTAACCCAAATGCTTTAACGCTATAAGCATTAACAACAAGTAAAGTTAGCGAGAAAAAGGCAATCCAGACCCAAGAACCTACATGTGGAAACCATAATTTCATATAGTCAGCAACTGCTGTAATTTCTGTACCGACCGCTAATACAATACACGCCCAATAACAATAACGGACTAAAAAACCCGCAAGAGGACTTACATAATGCTCAGCATATGCTCCAAATGAGCCTGATGTAGGATGCTGAACCGTCATCTCAGCCAAACAAGCCATAATAGCAAATGCGATTAAACCACCAATGGCATAACTCACAATAACAGCTGGGCCAGCAAAGCTAATTGCGAACTTACTTCCCATGAACAGCCCTGTACCAATCGCTCCACCAATTGCAATCATTCCCATCTGTTTTGCGGATAATTTTTTATGTAAACCCGCTTCTCGATTTTGTATTTCATCAAAACTGCTCATAGGCCCTCCTAGCCATTTTTCTAATGTTGATCTTTAACGATCAGGTCACTTCACTGCGCACTAGATAACGTTCATTTTTCCATTCACTATTCAGCATGATTTGCTTAAGTTGTTGTACGGCATTCCAAATATCTTCAAATCCTAAATATAAAGGTGTAATTCCAAAACGTAATACTTCCGGCTCTCGATAATCCCCAATCACACCACGAGCAATCAGCGCTTGAATAATTTCATAACCGAACTCATGTCTATAACTGACATGACTACCACGATATTTATGATTTAAAGGTGTAATCAGTTCAAAACCAAACTGGACACACTCTTGTTGAACAAGTTGAATAAACAAATCAGTTAATTTGAGTGATTTCTCACGTATTTGTTGCATATCAGCTTGCAAGAAAATATCGACACCACATTCAATTAGGCTCATAGAAATAATGGGTTGAGTTCCGCACAAGTAACGGCGAATACTGTTAGCTGGTTCATAATGCTGAGCCATATCAAATGGTTTTTTGTGGCTCCACCAGCCTGAGAGAGGTTGCCAGAACTGATCACGATGCTTTCGATTTACCCATAACAACGCTGGAGAACCTGGGCCACCATTTAAATATTTATAAGTACAACCAATCGCAAAATCACTATTGCTCTGATTAAGATCCATAGACACCGCACCAACTGAGTGACATAAATCCCAAATAATCAAAGCATCTTTAGCGTGAATTTGTTGATTAATAGATTCCATATCATAGAAATATCCAGTCCGATAATTCACATGAGAAAGAACAACTACCGCTACATCTTTTTCTAAAACACGAGATAAATCATCTGCACCATCAATTAACTCAACTTGATAGCCTTGATGAATCAAATCGATAAAGCCTTCAATAATATAAATATCGGTTGGGAAAGCATCTTTTTCTGCAACAATAATTTTACGGTCTGGAAATTTTTCAGCTTGAATTTTTACCGCTGCTGATAAAACTTTGAATAAATTTAATGTTGTGGAATCTGAAATAACGACTTCCCCTTTTTCAGCACCGATAAGCTGCGCGACTTTATCTCCGAGTCTAGTCGGTAAGCCCCACCAATCTGCTTTATTCCAACTATTAATAAGGTCCTCACCCCACTCTTTGGCAATAATATGCTGAGCAACCTCTAATGTTTTTTTTGGTCTTGCACCCAAAGAATTACCATCTAAATAAATGACATTTTCTGGTAGTGCAAATTCATCTTTAAACTTTTTGAGTTCATCTTCCTGATCCCAATAGAGGCATTGTTCGTGAGTAATCATTTGTTCTTTCACCTATTTTCAACATTTCCTTTGTAGTTGAATTTTATCATGCCAATTCTTTCGATTTATTCGATAATATTTGATTAAAATTTGCTATTTTCGTATAAAATTCGAATTAAAATTAAAAAACATGGATGAAATTCGAAAATGAATGTAGATGCAATCGATCTTAAAATTTTGAAGTATTTACAAGATAATGCGAGGTTAAGTAACCAAGAACTGGCCGATCTCGTTAACCTTTCGGCTTCAGCTTGTCATCGGCGAGTTAAAATTTTAGAAAGCAATGGTGTAATTGAAAAATATCAAGCGAAAGTTAACTATGAAAAACTAGGTATAAAAATTGAGGCAATTGTCGAAATAAAGCTTGCCCAACTCACAGAAAATGATCACAACTTCTTTTTAAGCCAGATCAAAAATTTTGATGAAGTCATTAATGCATATATTATTACTGGTGAATCTAATTATGTTTTACACGTTGCGACCAAAGATTTGAGTTCTTTTTCTCATTTCGTCATTAATACCTTAAATAAAATAAAAGGTGTAGTAAGCATCAATTCCAAGATCATTTTACAAAAGATTGTGCAAAAACCACTTTGATCCCTTATTTTTAATTAAAGAGACATCTCATGATCGAAACAAAGCGTTTAATTTTAAGACAGTGGAAAGAAAGTGATGTTGAGCCTTTTATAACAATGGGCTTAGATCAAGATGTTATGCAATTTTTCCCAAATCTATTAACACCCCAAGAAAGCCATAATTTAATCCAAAAAATTTCATCTCTCATTAATGAAAATGGTTGGGGCTTCTGGGCAGTAGAATTAAAAGAAACCCATCAATTTATCGGATTTATTGGCTTACATAGCCAACCTGAACAATTTGACTTCTCTCCATGTGTGGAAATTGGATGGCGACTTGCAAAAGAATTCTGGAAACAAGGTTATGCAACTGAAGGAGCAAAAGCAGCTTTAGACTATGGTTTTAATGTACTGAATTTAGATAAGATCGTTTCATTTACCGCTAACACAAATACACCCTCTCAAGCTGTCATGGAAAAACTTGGAATGCATAAAGTTAAAAACTTTGATCATCCCAAGGTTCCTCTCCATCACCAATTAAAAGCACATGTGTTATATGAAATTACGAGCTCTTCATTTAATTTTTGATTAAAGTCAAAATATTAAATTATTAATAAATATTTTCTTAATCATCGAAATCATAGCCAACAGATGTAGAGTACTCCCAATACTCATGGATTTTACTCGCGATATCATCTTTTCCCATTGTAGTGAGTACATAAAAGAGTTTAGCCTCTTTATTTTTTCTTAGTATTAATAGGTTGTAGTAATCATACTCAGGCCCATTAAGACCTAAGGTTGGCTGTGCTTCACAATGCTTTTCTGCTTTGTAATGCCATTCAAGCTTATAAGTATCAAGGCCATCAGCAGCATTGATTACAATACCGTCATTGGCTCCGCCAATAAATCCAATTTTCATTGCTTTCTCTAAATTCTTATTAGGGTTAATTTTAAATATAACTTTAAACAAGTATCCTTCAATTTATAAAATGTATGTCAATACGTATCCTATGTAAGCAAAATTAACCATAAATATAGATGACTTTTAAGATTTCTTAATTGCAAAACTTTGGCTGCCTATTTTTACTTTAAACACAGGAAAAGTTTTCTATTAAAAAGCATTTATTATTGTTTTTTGTTTGCAAAATTACACGCTATAATTTTCAAATCATTTATCCTCCCTACCCATCACATTAATCAAAACACCTTTTGAAAGAATTAATGGGTGGAGTTTTAAATTAATTTTATATTTCAAAGTTTCTTTAATTAATGATTTTAAAAGGATATATGGTAGATGCGTCTTAAAAAATTTGCTTTAAATGATTTTGGAGATATTTATATATGTCTAAAATCGTAATGTTTGACATGGATGGTACGCTATTAGATCTCGCTTTTGATGATTTCATTTGGAATGAATGTCTTCCTAAGCGACATGCAGAGATACATCAACTTCCGCTCACGCAGAGCCAAAAAATACTATATCAGTTTTATCAAGCACATAAGCATACACTTGTTTGGTATTCATCAACTTTTTGGACTAAAACTGTAGGTGTAGATGTACTCAAATTACAGAAAGAATTTCAGACAAAAATTCAAGCTCGCTCAGGTTGTATTGAGCTTCTGCAGGAACTGAAAGAACAAGGATATAGTTGTTGGTTAGTTACAAATGCTGACCGTGCTAGCTTAAAACTAAAGCTCGATAATATTGCAATTGAACACTTCTTTGACGTAATCGTATCGAGTGAACAAATTGGTTATGCAAAAGAAGATATTCATTTTTGGCAAGAGCTCCAAAAATTACACCCTTTCGACCCAGACGCAACCATTTTTATTGACGATACAACTCCTGTACTAAAAACAGCTGAAAAATTTGGTATCAAACACTTGTTTACTATCTTGCAGCCCTCAAGTCTAAAGAATGCAAGAAAGCATGAAGATTTAGAATATAAAGCACTAGATCGACTTACAGAATTGCTGTCTATATTGAATCAAATTGATAGAAAGGATAATGATGTCAAAATTGCTTGAAAACGATGCTGTAGAGACCATGCGTATCGACAAATGGTTATGGGCTGCTCGTTTTTTTAAAACTCGTTCAATTGCTAAAGCAGCAATCGAAGGAGGTAAAGTACATCACAATAATGAGCGTGTAAAAGTTTCCAAAGAAATTCGTGTTGGAATGGAACTGATTATTCAACAAGGTTTTGATAAAAAAACCGTTGTAGTAAAAGCGCTTTCCAACACACGTGGTCCAGCACCAGTTGCCCAGCAACTTTATGAAGAAACAGAAGTAAGTATTGCTAGACGGGAGTTGATTGCATCCCAACGAAAATTGCATAATCTTGCTCGACCTGATCATAGACCGAGTAAAAAGGATCGTAGACAGATTAATCGGTTTAAACAGGACAATGATCAACACTGGTCGTATGGTGATGAATAAAAACGTCGAGTTGTGTCGCACACACACAGACAACACATAGAAGCTATAGAAAAAATCTGTCACTATTAGCCCTGTGAAACAAGTTGAGATTCAATGCATCCACTTGGGTTAAACGTGATGAACTTAGAGTATTGAGGTTTTTGAGATGGATGAGAATAAAAGCAAAGCATTACAAGCCGCGCTAAGTCAAATTGAGAAACAATTTGGCAAAAATACGGTGATGCGTCTCGGTGACAACACTGTTCAAGCAGTTGAAGCTGTATCTACAGGTTCTTTGACTTTAGATATTGCATTGGGGATTGGCGGTTTACCGAAAGGTCGTATCGTTGAGATTTATGGTCCAGAATCTTCTGGTAAAACCACAATGACTCTCCAAGCGATTGCACAATGTCAAAAAGCTGGTGGTACTTGTGCATTTATCGATGCAGAACATGCATTAGATCCACAATATGCACGTAAGCTGGGCGTGGACATTGATAATCTACTTGTATCGCAACCTGATAACGGTGAACAAGCACTTGAGATTGCAGACATGCTAGTTCGCTCTGGTGCAATTGATTTAATCGTTGTCGACTCAGTTGCTGCTCTTACTCCTAAAGCAGAAATTGAAGGCGAAATGGGTGACTCTCACATGGGCTTACAAGCTCGCCTAATGAGTCAGGCACTACGTAAAATTACGGGTAACGCTAAACGCTCGAACTGTATGGTTATTTTCATTAACCAGATCCGTATGAAAATTGGTGTAATGTTTGGTAGCCCTGAGACTACGACTGGTGGTAACGCATTGAAGTTCTATGCTTCTGTACGTTTAGATATCCGCCGTATTGGTCAAGTCAAAGAAGGTGATGAAATCATCGGCTCTGAAACTCGAGTTAAAGTTGTTAAAAATAAAATGGCTCCTCCATTTAAAGAAGCTATTTTTCAAATCTTGTACGGTAAAGGTACAAACCAGCTTGGCGAACTTGTAGATTTAGCTGTACAACAAGATATCGTGCAAAAAGCAGGTGCTTGGTATTCGTATCAAGGCAATAAAATTGGTCAGGGTAAAAACAACGTTATTCGCCACTTTGAAGAAAATCCTCAAATGGCTGGAGAAATTGAAAAAATTATCCGTGAACAACTGCTAACTACGGGTACTAATGGTGCTGTACAGGTGGAAGATGAAGAAGAAGATCTTCTATTAGAGTCTTAATTATCGCTTATAAGTCTTAAAACGCCCTTCGGGGCGTTTTTTACAAGGAAATATTAAATATGTTCAAAAGAACAGAAGAACAGTCCCAACAACGCGCTTTGCTTACAGGTCAACGTTTGCGCTCATATGCTTTTGCTTTATTGACTCGTCGAGACTATTCGAAAGCAGAACTTATCGAGAAATTGAATCGTTATGCACAAAACCCTGAAGAGGTTAAGCAACTTGTTGAAGAGTTATCTGAGCAAAACTATCAAAGTGACCAACGCGTTGCAGAACTAACATTGGCTAGCCAAATTCGCAAAGGTAAAGGCCCAAAACGTATTAAACAAGCTTTAAAAACAAAACAAATCGAAAATGATTTAATTGCAGATGAAATTCATAACATTGATTGGGTAGAACAGGCTTATCAGCTTAAAGTTAAAAAATTTGGTGAAGAAGTAGAAAAAGATCCTAAACTTAAAGCAAAACAGATGAGATTTTTACAGTATAGAGGATTTGATTTAGATGTAATTATGAAGGCAATCCAACGAAGGTCGGATTAGAAGATGGTGGCAACCCCACTAGCAAAACTTCGGCACATCATAGATCTGCTACCGTTGCTACCTTCCGGTCCTGGCGGGGTTCACAGAGTACAATTGCGAAGCCACCAGCGGGGCTACCATTGCAAAACAGAGTATAGAGATTTTTAAAAGAGTTGCAAGCCTTCTTCTCATTTTTAAGCAAGTTTATGTTTCAATTGATTAATTCATCATCAAAAACACATAAATTCCTAGAATATTTTATCTTGTATTCTTTCTTGATACTTATTTTGAATAAAATATGCTTGAACATTGTAAACTATTCTTGCATTTATATTGTTAGCTGTTTTAATTGCAGTGATCAATTAAAACCTTAGATAGCTAATGTGAATAGTTTACATATTCCCTTGTCAAGTTAGCTTTTACATAAAATTATGGACCTATACTCATGCGATTGATGAAGCATTCTTTATTATTTATTGCCTTAATGAGCACTACTTCTCTCTATGCCAATATTCCAATTGAATCGCGCGGTTTAAGTCAAAGTGGTGGTAGCTCAACTAGCACTTCATCGAATAACGCTTCAGTCCCTAGTAATTTAAATTGGGAATTGATGCAAAAAAACCAACAATTAGAAAATGATATACGCACCCTGCGCGGTCAGTTAGAAGAACAATCGAATGATATTGAACAATTGAAAAAAGATTTATCTAATCGCTATACTGATTTAGACCAGCGTTTGGAATTACTGAATCAAAAAGTAGATCCTGAAAGTGCAACACCAGACAATACAACTAATAGTGATGCTACAGCTACTGGAAGCTCAGAAGCTCCACCTACCGACAATAAAGCAGCAAGTACTACAACTTCTGCAAGTCAAGTTACTCTCCCCTCACAAACGCAAGTAACACAACCAGCTTCACCGCCTGCTACACAAAATCAATCGAACCCTGTAGAACTTGAAAAAGCAGCTTATACTGTTGCTTTAGATGCCTATAAACAAGGTGGAGCAAAAAAAGCGATTGCTCCAATGCAAAACTTTATCAAAAATCATCCTAATAGCGTTTATACAGGGAATGCCTATTTTTGGTTAGCCGAGTTTAATTTAGCTACTGATCCCGTAAATTATAACGAAGCTAAAAAGAACTATAATGTAGTCGCAACGCAATACCCAAATTCTAGTAAAGCTCCTCGCGCGCTTTATCAACTCTACAGTATTGCTAAGGATGTAGATAAAAATACTGTTTCAGCAAACCAATATAAAGCTAAAATCTTAAGTCAGTATCCGAAATCTGAAGAAGCCAAATTTTTTAATAAATAAAACTGTTAAAAAAAGACACCGTATATACGGTGTCTTTTTTAATATCTCAGCTTAACGCACAATACCACGTTCTGATTGCTCAACAGAGTCAATTAATAATTGAGCTTCTGGAACATTCGGAAGAATATCATTTTTAATCTGCTCAACTGCTTGAACAGAAGTCAGGCCTGATTTAAAAATCAATTTATAAGCTTCTCTAAGACCTTGAATTGTATTTTTAGACCAACCCTTTCGGCGCATACCTTCAATATTGATACCAAATGCATGTGCTGGATTACCAGATGCCATAACATAAGCTGGTACATCTTTTAAAATTAAAGATGCTCCACCGACCATACTGTAAGAATCGATTTTACAGAATTGATGAATTCCTGAATTACCACCAATAATGACATGATCACCGATATGGACGTGTCCAGCAACACCTACATTATTTGCAAAAATATTATGATCACCAACAATACAGTCATGCGCAATATGAGTATTAACCATCAATAAGTTATGACTACCTATTTTAGTTAAAGCATGATCTTGTACAGTTCCTCTATGTAAACTGCAATGCTCACGAATTAAATTATGATCTCCAATCTCTAACCAAGTTTCTTCACCTTGATATTTCAAGTCTTGGCAAACCTCACCAACACTTGCAAACTGGAAAATCTCATTATTTTGACCAATTTTCGTAAAACCACCAATTACAACATGTGAATGTAATTTAGTACCAGCTCCAATCGTCACATTTGGACCAATAATACAATAAGGTCCTATCTGGACATCCGGGGCAATCACTGCAGATGGATCAATAATGGCCGTAGAATGAATTAAATCGTGATTGCTCATGCCTGCTCTGTTTTTTGGTGTGAAATCATAATTTCAGCGGTTGTTGCTACAATACCGTCAACGGTAGCCGTACAGTTATATTTGTAGATACCGCGTTTTTGCATTACTAATTCAGATTTTAATACAAGTTGGTCGCCAGCAACTACTTGTTTTTTAAATCTAACCTTTTCTGCACCAGCAAAGAGGAATAAAGAACCTGGTTTTGGCGTTTCATTGTTCATAATAAAACCTAGAACGCCCGAAACTTGAGCTAATGCTTCTACAATTAAAACACCTGGCATAATTGGGTATTCTGGGAAATGCCCTTGCAGGAACTCTTCATTAATAGAAACATTTTTATAACCAACAATACTATTGTCAGTAACTTCAGTAACACGATCAACCAATAAGAATGGATAGCGATGCGGCAAATATTGACGAATCGTTTGAATCTGCATTGGTAATTCAGGGATGGCAAATTTAGGTGTAGTTGACTCGGTCATAATATTCTATTTACGCAAATTAAAAGTTGATTCAAGAGACTCTATTTGAGCTTGTATATGATCAAGTCGTTTAGTGATTTGGGTCAATGGCACATCTGCTAATTGTCGCAAGCGTACAATCGTCTTTTTCCAATGACTATTTTCAAATAATCCAATTCCTGAAGAATATGTACCAGCTTCAGAAATATTTTTTGTGACCATTGACATTCCAGTTAAAGTCACATTATCAGTGATTAAAAGGTGACCAGACACACCGCAGGCTCCTGCAAGAATACAGTTTTTGCCAATTTTAGTGCTTCCAGCAATTCCACATTTAGCAGCAATAGCTGTATTGGAACCAATATGAACGTTATGTGCGATTTGCACAAGATTATCAATAATTACCCCATCTTCCAAAATCGTATTATCTAGTGCCCCTCGATCAATACTACAATTTGATCCAATGCGAACATCATTACCAATAATAACCGAACCTAATTGTGCAATACGATGCCATTTACCCTGATATGGTGCAAAGCCAAAGCCTTCACTACCAATTACAGTACTTGCATGAACTCGAACACGATCAAGTAATTTAGCCCCACCCGTAATTGTAACATGTGAATCAATAAAACAATCCTTGCCAATTTCCACATTATCATCCAGACGAGTATGAGACTGAATAATCGTGTTCTCACCTACTACACAATTTTCACCAATTACAACGTAATGGCCAATATATGCTTTATCGGAAATAATTGCGGAAGGATGAATTTGAGCAGTACTTTCAATACCTATTGATGTGATCTTTTTATCAAAAGCATGCGTAAGTACGGCAAAAGCCAAATATGGATTATCAACAATAATAAAATTTTGTTTATCAGTAAGCTGTTCTTTAATAGAGCTTGTAACAATGTACGCACCCGCACGACTAGCCTTTGCTTGATCAATATACTTTTCGCCATTTACGAAAGTAATATGAGAAGGTTCAGCATTTTCTAAACTTGCTAGGTTTATGAATTGAAGACTACCCGCACCGACTAACTCACCATTCACTAGGTGAGCTAGTTCATCTAAACGATAATGTTGCACTTTCATTAATTTATTTCATTGAATTAACCTTTTGTATCATTTTATCAGTTAAATCATATTTAGCGTCATAGGCAACGGTCGAATTTTTATTCAAAATGAAGTCAAGATTATTTTCTTTTCGTAATTGTTCAGCCGCTTGCTTCACACGAGTCTCAAATGTTGAGTTCATTCCTTGCAAACTAGTTTGAACTTTAGACTGTAAGCCTTGTTGAGTTGAATTAAATTCGTTTAATTTCGACTGATATTGAGTTTGAAGCTTCTTAATATCATCTTCTTTCATTTTTTGCCCTTGAGTTTGGGCTTGGCGCTGAAGACCTTCTAATTCTTTACCCAACTGCTCAAGACGAGTTGTTGTTGGTTTAACAGATTGATTTAAACTTGCATTTTGTTGTTTTAAATAAGTACTACTCTCAACAACTTTAGCAAGATCAATAACACCATACCCAGCTGCATTAGTCATAGCAGAAACTGTAAGGCCTAATCCTAAAATTAATATATTTAATTTTTTCATTTAAATTTGTGTCCTTATTGCATGTTTAGTCAAGTCGTACTTAGAAAGTACGACCGATTTCAAACTGAATCTCTTTAGTTTCATCACCAGGCTTATCATTTAGAGGGAATGCATAGCTAAGAGATAATGGCCCAATCATGGTAATCCATGTAAATCCTACACCTACGCTATAACGCATATTGCCTAAATCAAAACCGTAGTTATCTTCACAGTATTTTCTAGCATCTGCTATTTGCTGCCCATTCATAATCATAGAATAAGAGCCAACATCACACTTAGTATCAAATACTTGACCGCCTTCAGCAAAAATGACTGGTCGCACTTGGCGAGTCCAATCTCCTTTGAATGGCAATGGTAAAGCAAGCTCTGTACCAAACTGAACTAAAGCATTACCACCAACTTCTTCTGGAGAAGAGTCATTTTTACCTTCTTCTTGTAAATTCACGCTTGAATATTTCGGGCCCAAGGTACTGTTGTCATAACCACGAACAGAACCATAACCACCCGCATAGAAGTTTTTATAGAATGGCAAATCATTACCATAGCCAAGCTTACCATAACCACGTAATACAAAACCTGAATTACCGATCGGTAAGAATGCTTGTGTATCATAAGTTACTTTTTGGTAATCGACATCACTACCCGGTAAACCAATTTCAAGCCCTACTCGATGAGACATACCTGAAGTTGGGAAAATTGGACGGTTTAGTGTGTTATATGACCAACCTAAATTCAGATTATAAGTGAAAAATTCGCCTTCAAATGCACTTCCATAAGGATCTGATACTTTGTCTGGTGGGCAATTATACAGTCCTGTTTCTTTATCTTGAACAAGATCAACAAGACAATAGGTACTTGTAGAAGTGGTTTTCCCACCATTTTTTAACAAGTAGTCTCGTACATAAGTAGAGACATAAGGACCAGTCGTTACTTTAGTATTATCAATACCTAAAGAAGCACTTAGGCTTTGGTTTTCATCAATTGGATAACCAAAACTTAAACTGCCACCAAAACTATCGGTAACATAGTTATTAACGTTATAGTCATCATTTAGCTTTGTTTTACGATAGTAAACGTTATAACCGCGGCTTACCCCATCAATCGTGAAGTAAGGGTCGGTAACACTTAAGTTATAGTAGTCTTGAGTTTCAGAACGAGATAAATCGATCGAAACACGATTACCCGTTCCCATAAAGTTAGTTTGACTCAAACCTGCTTGGAAGGTGATACCACCACTTTGCGAGTAACCTACCGCCAATGTCGTAGTTCCCGAATGCTGTTCTTCAACATTTACGTTTAAGTCCACCTGATCTGGTGAATTTGGAATACGAGCCGGTTTAATATCAACTGTTTTGAAGAATCCAGTACGCTCTAGACGAACCTTAGACAAATCAATTTTTTCATTACTTGCTAAAGCGCCTTCCATTTGACGCATTTCACGACGTAGTACTTCATCGGCAGTTTTACTATTACCTGTAAAGTTAATACGACGTACGGTTACTTGCTGGCCTGGGTTTACATAATAGTTTAAGTCAACAACACCCGTTTCATTATTAATTTGCGGAACAACGTTCACATCTGCAAAGTAATAACCAGCATTACCATATTTACGCAATAACAACTGCTTAACAGCATTTACTTTTTCTTGAGAATAAGTATCGCCATCTTTATAGATTTTTAAAGCTTGCAGTTCTTCAGGTTTATAAAGTGCATCACCTAAAAACTTGGTTTGACCAAATTTGAACTGACTACCTTCCTCTACAGCAACTTCAATAAAGATATTCTTTTTATCTTCACTAATATTAAGCTGTGAGTTATTGATATGAAAATTGATATAACCTTTATTCAGATACATCGCACGCAAAGCTTCAAGGCTCGCTGCCATTTTCTCTCTAGCATAACGGTCATTACGGGTTACAACTGAAGCCCAACCACTTTCCTTAACTGCGAAAGCTTGTTTAATTTCACTGTCTTTAAAAACAGTATTACCAATAATATTGATATTAAAAACTTTAGCTGCCGTACCTTCATTAAAATTTAATTTAAGTTCAACACGGTTATTTGGACGAGCTATAGTGTCAACAGTTACATCAGCATCATAACGGCCTTGTTGAGTATATTGCTGCTCTAATTCAGTTTCAATTGTTTGTAAAGCTGACTTCTTAAAAACTTCGCCTTCAGCAATTCCCATTTTTTTGAGGCCTTGTTCCAATGCCTCTTTAGGAATAAGTTTATTACCCTTAAATTCAAGTTTTGAAATAATTGGGCGCTCTACGACATTAAAGACTAAAGTATCATTATCTCTTGATGCTTTAATATCGTCGAAAAGTCCAGTGGCATACAATGTTCGAATTGCTTCTGCGATCATCGGTTCATTAACGCGATCGCCACTGTTGATTGGCAACATGGTAGAAACATTTGCAGGAGTTAGACGGACCAAACCATCTATACGAATATCTCGAACAACGAAATCATCAGCTGCATATGCTTGTTGTACCGCTGCCATAGCGCTAACAAGTGCCAAAGGCATTAAAAAATGTGTGTGCCGCATGCCAGTTTTTCCAGTAAGTTATAAATCCATATACGTTTACAAACGCATAAAATCGTTAAATAAAGCTAAAAGCATCATACTACCGAGCAGTACCATACCAATTTTTAGACCAAACATTTGTATTTGTTCAGAAACAGGCTTCCCACGAATAGCTTCAATAATGTAATAAACGAGATGTCCACCATCTAGCATTGGAATTGGCAATAAATTTAAAATTCCAAGACTTACACTCATTAAAGCCATAAATGAGATAAAAGTCTGCCATCCCATTTCTGCACTTTGTCCCGCTACTTTCGCGATTGTAATTGGACCAGAAAGATTCTCTAGACCAATCAATCCCTTAACCATTTTTACTATTGAACTCAATATCATGCTAGAGATTTGGCTAGTCTTATCGAGCGACATCTGGAAAGCTTGTATTGGAGTGTATTGAATTGTTTGCTTATATTCGTCAGGAATTGTAATTTTTCCTGCATCGCTTTTTACGCCTAAAACCCCACTCACTTGCCCCATGTTGTCACGCTTTCCTTGAGGCATGACTTGCAAATGAACGAGTTGACCATTACGCAACACATCAATATTAAGTAACTTTTCTGGTGAGTGTTGTACGACTTCCACAACATCAAACCAATCCTTCATTACTTGACCATTAATTGAAACAATACGATCACCAACTTTCATGCCTTGACGAATTGCTGCCCCATCTGCAGTCAACTCAGTTACAACAGCAGGAATAATGGGACGATAGGGTAAAAAACCCAATACATCTAAAGCTGATTCATTTTGGTTTTTTAAAAAATCTTTAATCGGTAAAACAATATTTTTTTCAGTGCCTGCACGATCTACATCGATATTCAAGGTACCAGTTTCACCTACACGGTCAATCAAAGCAAAGTTAAGTTTTTCCCAAGTTTGAGTTTCTTTTCCGTCAACAGCAATAATCTTATCACCTACTTGTAGTTGAGCAGTTGCTGCTGGCGAGTTAGGTATAACTTTACCCACTCTCGTGTTTAGTTGTTCTTGCGCTGGTAAAAATAAAATCCAGAAAAGTAAAACAGCAAAAACCAAGTTAATTAAAGGTCCAGCCGCAACAATTGCTATACGCTTCCATGGTTTTTGACGGTTAAATGCATAAGGTAAATCTTGCTCTGCAACATTACCTTCGCGCTCATCGAGCATTTTTACATATCCGCCTAAAGGCAAAGCTGAAAGTTGGTACTTAATTCCAGATTTTTTTGATGTCCATTTAAGTAATGTCGGACCAAAACCGATGGAATAGACTAAAACTTTAACACCAAGTTTTCGTGCCACCCAATAATGACCGAACTCATGAATTGCAATTAATGGACCGAGCAAGAGAGCTGCTGCTGCAATCATAAATAATGCACTCATTTCAGCCTCCTATACTTGATATATACTGCTGTGCTACATGTCGTGCTACTTCATCTTTATTCAAAATAGACTCGATATTATCAGCAACTGAGTTTTCCAATTTTTGCAAAGTATGCTCTACCACTTGTGGGATATTTGTAAATCCAATCTGTTCCTTTAAAAATGCAGCAACAGCAACCTCATTTGCAGCATTTAAAATAGTAGGGGCTAGCCCTCCTGCACGCATTGCCTGACGGGCTAAATCAAGCGCTGGAAACTTCTGGATATCCGGTGCTTGAAAATTAAGCTGAGAATACTCAAACAAATCTAAAGCAGGAACACTAGTCTGTAAACGTTCTGGCCATGCTAATGCATGGGCAATCGGTGTACACATGTCTGGATTACCCATTTGAGCCAATGTTGAACCGTCAACATATTGCACCATAGAATGAATAATACTTTGTGGATGAACAACAACTGTAACAAAATGTTCAGATATTGAAAACAAATGACACGCCTCGATCAACTCTAACCCTTTATTCATAAGAGTAGCTGAGTCAACTGAGATTTTCTGTCCCATAGACCAGTTGGGATGCTTACAAGCCTGGGCAGGAGTAACTTTTTCTAATTGTTCTAACGAATGGTTTAAAAATGGTCCACCTGAAGCGGTCAATAAGATTCTTGATACACCCTGTTGCGGTTGTCCATTTCTTTCAGCGTCTAAATAATTATGAGGTAATGACTGAAAAATAGCGTTGTGTTCTGAATCTACCGGTAATAATAATGCCTGATGATCACGTGCTGCTTGCATCATGATTTCACCAGACATGACCAAAGCTTCTTTGTTAGCTAACAAAACGCGTTTACCAGCTTTTACAGCCGCCAATGTTGGCAATAAACCTGCAGCTCCAACAATTGCAGCCATAACTACATCAACATCTGGATGAGATGCGATACTTACCAACCCTTCCTGATCAGTCAAAATCTCAATATTTTGTAATTCATTTTCTACAAATAAAGCTGCTAATTCATCAATTTTTTGCTTTGGAACAACTACAACTTTTGGTTGGAATTGTTTACATATGTCAACCAATTCAGAAATTCGACTATGAGCTGAAATTGCAAATACTGAATACTTATCAGGATGTTGATTTAAAATTTTTAAGGTACTTTGCCCAATGGAACCGGTTACACCCAATATGCAAACAGATTGTGTCATTTATAAATCTACACCAATAAGTTTTAATATATACATTCCCGTTGCAAAGATCGGGGCTGCAGCAAGTAAAGAATCAATACGATCTAAAACACCACCATGACCAGGTAGTACACGTCCAGAATCTTTAATACCAGCACGACGTTTAATCATCGACTCAAATAAATCACCTAAAACTGAACCGAATACTGTAATTAGTGACAAGATAAGAAACAGGATTTGCTGAATTAAAGTTAAATTTAGATACTGATATTGCACAACCAACATTACCAGTATGGTCGTGATAATACCACCATACAAACCTTCTACTGATTTGTTCGGACTTACGGTTGGTGCTAGTTTTCTTTTACCAAATTTACGGCCAACAAAGTAAGCACCACTATCTGCACCCCACACGAGTAAGAACAGATACATTAACCACCATGGCGAACTTTGCCAGACAACAAAAATTGAAGTTACCGCCGCACAAACTAAAATAATGCCAATTACATATAGAGTAGCGTTATACCACCCATCAAATTCAGGAAAAGATTTGACCCAATAAACGCTTACAAGCCAAGTCAAAATTGAAGCTGACCACAACAGTAATGCAATATCATGGAAAAATAGAGCAACGCCTGAAACGAATGCAACAAGCAGACCGTAGCACCAAGCTTTTGGCTTTACAGCATTTACAGTTTCATGGGGCATTAATTTATACCATTCATACCCCGCAACCCCTGCTGCTACAATCATAAGAACCAACATTGGATAATGTGATTGCGTAGCAAACATACAGCCTAAAACAACTGCGACAAGTACCAATGCGGTAACAATCCGCTCTAACATTATAAGTTCTCTATTTTCTCTTGCTGAATTTGTTCAGATGTTTTGCCAAAACGACGTTCACGCCCTGAAAAAACATTCAATGCATGATCGAATTCTTGTACTGTAAATTCTGGCCATAAAGTATCAGTAAAATACAGCTCAGCATATGCTGCTTGCCATAACAAGAAATTAGATATGCGATAATCTCCGCCTGTACGGATTAATAAGTCCACAGCTGGCAGATCGTTTAGACTGACATATTTTTCGAACAAATCAACATTTATTTGATCAGCACCAAATTCACCACGGGAAACCGCTTCAGCAACTTGTTTTGCTGCATTTGCAATATCCCACATCCCACCATAGCTCACAGCAATAGTTAAGGTCATCGTGTTATGGTGTGCTGTCTGTTGCTCTGCATCTTCCATTAAGGCAACTAGGTGTGACGGTAATCGAGAACGATCACCTATGAAACGCAAAGCAATATTAAATTTCTTCATGCGAGGTATTTGCTCATGAATAGTTTCTTCAAGAAGCTTCATAAGCAGATCGACTTCAAATTGTGGTCGATTCCAGTTTTCGCTTGAAAATGCAAAAACCGTTAAAGCACGAATACCTGTTTTTTTACAATGTTCAACGATAGGATCAAGAACATTTTTACCCTCTCGATGTCCATCACCTTTTTGCATTTGATTTTTTTTTGCAAAGCGGTTGTTGCCATCCATGATGATGGCAACATGCTTAGGAAGATGATACTCTTCTGAATCGGTCATAAAATTTAGACCTTCATCAATTCTGCTTCTTTCGCTGCAAGACGCTTATCTACTTCTGCAACATATTTGTCAGTGATTTTCTGGATATCATCACCTGCACGGCGCTCATCATCTTCAGAGATTTCTTTCTCTTTTAATAATGCTTTGATATCACCTAACACATCACGACGAATATTACGAATTGCAACTTTTGCATTTTCAGCTTCACTACGCGCAATTTTTTGCATATCACGGCGTGTTTCTTCAGTTAATGCAGGTAAAGGTACACGAATTGCATCCGCTGTAATTGGGTTTAAACCAAGATCACTCTCACGAATTGCCTTATCAATAGCTGAAACCATTGTACGTTCAAATGGCTGAACAAGAAGTGTACGAGAATCTTCAACCCCAACGTTTGCCACTTGATTTAAAGGCACATCAGAACCGTAGTAAGGAACCATTACCCCATTTAAGATTGATGGGTGTGCACGGCCGGTACGAACTTTAGCAAACCCTAGTTCCAAAGACTCAAGAGTTTTCAACATACGCTGTTCGCTGTCTTTTTTCAGATCGTTAATCATATGATCTACCTTACTTATTTATTCAAGGATGTTTTAACAAATTTAATTTAGCGCTAGTATAAAGAGCTTTCGTCAACACGTACATTATTTAGTAACGCGTGTACCTTCTTTTTCGCCCATGACTACTGACAATAGCGCGCCTGATTTATTCATATCAAAAACTTGTAATGGCACATTATGGTCACGACATAAACAAATAGCTGTCAAATCCATAACACCAAGTTTTTCGTCTAATACTTGATCAAAGGTTAAATGATCATATTTAACTGCATCTTCGTATTTACTTGGATCTTTATTATATACGCCATCAACTTTGGTCGCTTTTAGAATTAAATTTGCTTCAATTTCAATTCCGCGTAAGCAAGCTGCCGTATCCGTCGTAAAGAATGGATTTCCAGTACCAGCAACAAAAACACAAACTTCACCCTGACTCAAGTGACGAATCGCATCACGACTTGAATAAGACTCTACTACTGTACCAATTGGTAATGCAGACATAAGACGAGTTCTGATATTACGGCGAACCAATGCATCACGCATAGCCAAGCCATTCATTACAGTTGCAAGCATACCCATTTGATCGCCTGTTACACGACCAACCAAGCCATCCTTTTGCAACTGACTACCACGATACAAGTTACCGCCACCAACAACGATACCCACTTGCACACCTAAGCCAACTAAGTGAGCAATTGAAAGGGACATTTGATCAAGAACTTGGGCGTCAATACCCATGTCTTTGTTACCTGATAATGCTTCACCAGATAGTTTTAATAAAATGCGTGAATAACGGGGGCTAATTGTTTCCGCCATGAGTTTGCTCCAAAACCTCTTAAACTGAATGCTTTTTTGAATCGTTATCGATTAAACCGACTTAATTTTAATTAACTTTGCAAATAAGTCGTATTCATCCGCATCGGTGATTTCGACTTCCAACATATCGCCTGGTTGAATAGTGCTCTTATCGATATCTTCTACAAAGACATTACCGTCAATTTCCGGAGCATCCGCATAAGAACGTGCAACAGCAACAGGATATTCATCTTCCAAACTATCGACTAATACAGTCATCGTTTGACCAATACGTTTTTGCAACTTAGCAGCAGAAATTTGTTGCTGCACTTGCATAAAGCGCTCGTAACGCTCTTGCTTAATTTCTTCAGGCACATGATCGGGTAAATCATTTGCCGTAGCGCCTTCTACTGGTGAGTAGGTAAAGCAGCCAACACGATCAAGTTCAGCTTCAACTAACCAATCGAGCAATATTTGAAAATCTTCTTCAGTTTCACCTGGGAAACCCACAACAAATGTAGAACGAATTACAAGTTCAGGGCATTTTTCACGCCACAATTTAATTTTTTCTAGTGTATTTTCACTGTGAGCCGGACGCTTCATTAACTTAAGAATACGCGGGCTTGCGTGTTGAAATGGAATATCAAGATATGGCAGAATTTTTCCTTGTGCCATCAAGTCAATAACTGCATCAACATGTGGGTATGGATAAACATAATGTAAGCGCACCCAGATGCCAAGTTGACCTAGTGCTTCACACATATCAAAGAATTTTGTTTTAACAGGCTGGCCATTCCAGAAATCAAGTTTGTACTTGGTATCTACACCATAAGCTGATGTATCTTGCGAAATAACCAAGATTTCTTTAACACCTGCTCTTTTAAGCGCAGCGGCTTCTTCCAATACACTTCCAACTGGACGAGAAACAAGATCACCACGCATACTTGGGATAATACAGAAGGTACAACGATGGTTACATCCTTCAGATATTTTTAAATAGGCATAATGCTTTGGTGTTAAGCGAATTCCTTGTTCAGGAACCAAATCAACAAACGGGTTGTGTTTAGGAGGTGCCGGTACATATTCATGCACAGCTTCCATTACATCTTGATAAGCTGCTGCACCAGTAACCTTTAAAACGTTTGGATGCATTTGACGAATTTTGTCTTCGTCCTTACCTAAGCACCCTGTAACGATCACTCGACCATTTTCACTCATGGCCTCGCCAATTGCATCTAGCGACTCTTGTACCGCAGATTCAATAAAACCACAGGTATTTACAACAACTAAATCAGCACCATCATAATCTGATGCAACTTGATAACCTTCAGTCTTTAACTGAGTTAAAATTCGTTCAGAATCTACCAATGCCTTAGGACAACCTAAAGAAACAAAACCGACTTTGGGGGTCTTCATGAATCTGCGCTCCACTTGAATGCGCGTATTGTATGTCTTTTCTTGTCTCAAGCATAGGTGGAAAGCCCACTCTTTGTGTAATGCACCAAAATACGACCAACATTTGCACCAAAACTCATCTTTGCACCAAGTTGGATCATGTTATTATCTCTATTTAAGCCATCAGTTTTGATCAACCGATATAAAGACCGATTTAAGCGCGTTTTTAAATACTTTAAAACTTTAAAATAACCCATAAACAAAGTTGGCGTACATTTTGCATCGTTCATGTTCTATAACGGTGAAAATCCGATAACCAATGAAGATGCCATTGCGCTATTTTAAGACAGGAACGATTCGCTAATGGATCAACACAACCCTATCGACTATCGCCTATTGGTAGACAACTTAACTACTGCGATTTTATTGATCGATAGTAACTTAAACATTTTTTATTTAAATTCTGCCTGCGAAGCACTATTTGATATTAGTTTGCTTCGAGCTTCAGGACAGCCCGTTTTAAACTTACTTCATGCGCCTGATGATACTTTTAATACACATGAAGCTTTATTAAACACCATAAAAACGGGGCAACCTTATACCCGTCGAGAAGCGGTTATTAATGTCAACTTTAAAGACCTTCATGTTGATTATACAGTTTCACAATTAAATGCTGGCAAAAGTTATCACCCATTACTCTTGATTGAGCTCAACCCGATTGATCGTATGTTAAAGATTTCTAAAGAAGAAAATCTGGTACAGCAACATCAGGTGGCTAGGCAGCTTGTGCGTGGCGTAGCTCATGAAATTAAAAACCCACTTGCGGGTATTCGTGGTGCAACTCAATTACTCGCGCGCAGTTTGAATGATAAGAGTTATGCTGAATTTACAGATGTCATTATTAATGAAGTAGATCGCTTAACTAACTTAGCAGATACCATGTTGGGTTCTAGGCAACTTCCAAGTTATGAAAATGTTAACGTACACGAGCCTTTGGAGCGAGTGCGTTCACTTATCGCCAACCAAACAAAGAAGAAAATTAAAATTATACGGGATTATGATTTGTCTTTACCCGATGTTAATGCCGATCGTGATCAATTAATACAAGTCATGCTCAACATTAGTGTAAATGCAATTCAAGCCATAACAGAAAACAAAGCATTTTTTATAGATCACGAACCGGAGTTAATTCTACGTACACGCATACAACGACTTGTCACAATTAATGGTGTGCTGAATCGATCTACAGTGCGAGTCGATATAGAGGACAATGGACCAGGCATTCCTGAAAGTATTTTGGAGTCAGTATTCTATCCATTGGTTACTGGACGAGCAAAAGGTACTGGGCTTGGCCTGAGTATTGCACAGAATATTATGCATCAACATAACGGAATGATTGAATGCCAATCTGTTCCTGGAAAAACAATTTTTAGCTTATATTTACCTTGGGAGTCAGACCGTGTCGCGAAATAAAATATGGGTTATTGATGATGATCGCGCCATGCGATGGGTATTGGAAAAGACCTTTAAAGAGGAAGGTTTTGATGTTACCAATTTTGAAGAAGCTCAAACTGCACTTGAACGCTTGCACCATGATGCTCCCGATGTCATCTTAACTGACATCCGCATGCCTGGAATTGATGGTTTAACTTTTTTATCTAAAGTCAAAAACACACATCCAGAGCTACCTGTCATTATTATGACAGCACATTCTGACTTAGAGTCGGCTGTATCAAGTTATCAAACGGGTGCGTTTGAGTATTTACCAAAACCTTTTGATATTGATGAAGCTTTAGCTTTAGTCAATCGCGCGATCCTGCACATTAATAAACTACAACAGCAAGAAGCTACAAAAACAGCCTCACCTCTTCAATCAACAGAAATTATTGGTGAATCTCCGGCAATGCAGGAGGTTTTCCGTGCTATCGGCCGTTTATCTCAATCTCATATTACTGTTTTAATTAATGGTGAATCGGGTACGGGTAAAGAATTAGTCGCTCATGCTTTACACAAGCACTCCCCACGCCGTGCCAAGCCTTTTATTGCTTTAAATATGGCAGCGATACCAAAAGACTTGATTGAAACCGAGTTATTTGGTCATGAAAAAGGCGCTTTCACAGGGGCGAATACTCAGCATCAAGGCCGCTTTGAACAGGCAAATGGTGGAACATTGTTCCTTGATGAAATTGGTGATATGCCATTTGAAACTCAGACTCGATTGCTTCGCGTACTCGCTGACGGGGAGTTCTATCGTGTAGGCGGACATATTCCCGTTAAAGTAGATGTTCGAATTGTAGCGGCTACACATCAGGATTTAGAAAAGCTGGTAAACGAAGGCCGCTTCCGTGAAGACTTATATCACCGCTTAAATGTTATTCGTATTCACATTCCTAAACTTGCTCACCGTAGTGAAGATATCCCAATGCTTGCGCAGCATTTTCTTGCTCGTGCAGGCAAAGAGCTTGGTGTAAGTCCAAAAATCTTACGCACTGAAACAACGGACTACATGCAACAGTTACCATGGCCCGGTAATGTTCGCCAACTAGAAAACACATGCCGCTGGTTAACTGTAATGATCACTGGTCGTGAAGTTTATCCAGAAGATTTACCATCAGAGCTTAAACAAGTTCCATTGCAAAAAAATAGTGATTCTGGACAACCTGCACCTTCATTTGAGCGTATCTCCTTACACCATTGGGATGAGCTACTAAATCAATGGGCCATTCAAAAGCTTAAGAATGGTGAAATGAAGATTTTGGATATTGCCACACCAATGTTTGAACGCACGTTGATTAACGCAGCTCTACAACAAACACGTGGACGCAAACGTCACGCAGCAGAATTATTAGGTTGGGGTCGCAATACCTTAACACGCAAATTAAAAGAACTTGGAATGGATTCTGCAGATGATGACGAAGAAGATGAGCACAAGGTTACTCAAACTGAGGCCTAAAACACTTATGCGTTAACTTCAGAGCGGTTAAGTCATTCTTAGCCGCTTTTTTTAAGATCGGATTTCCATTAAATTTTAAAATAAACACGAGGTTACATCATTTAATCATTTCAAAAACAAACTAACCCCATATTTTTTATTATTTTATTTGCTTTAATTAGTCAATTACTGTTCAGCATATGATCTAAAAAAATAGCAATCAGCATCCTTAAAGATAGTTTTGCTATACTAAATAAGCAAAGTTAGTCGTAATTATTAAATTTTATGCATGATTCAGTCCTGGATTCACATCATCTTGTATGTGAAAAACCTCAAACACGCCGCGGTATTGAACGTCGTTTAGCCCTATTGTTAAGCGCGACCGAGCTGTTTCTAGAGAAAGGATATGATGCGGTATCTCTTGATGATATTGTCAATCATGCAGGCGGTTCTAAGGCGTCAATTTATAAGTATTTTGGCAATAAAGATGGTTTATTTACAGCAATTTGCGATTACCGCCGCGAAATGTTCTTTAAAGATATTTGTGTACCATTTCAGCCTTCACAAGGCTCCCTACGCGATTATTTAGTTCAAACTCTGATCCGCTTTTATACTCATATTATTCAACCTGAACACATCGCTTTTTTACGTCTAGTTATAGAGCAAACACAATGCAATGCAACTTTGAGTCAATATCTATATGAAAAGTGCGCTCTAGACGTACAAAACACAATTGCTCAAGCACTTCTCTTCTCTCACCAAGCTGAAGAAATTTTTTGCGCATCTCCAGATTATTCCTCTTTAATGTATTTTGGAATTTTACGTGATATCGAATGGCGTATGATTATGGGAATGCCACTTCCACCTAATGAGAAAGAAGCTATTGATTATATTAATTATTGTGTAGATATTTTCTTAAAAGGCCATCATAAAGTCTAATTCTTTTGCATTTTAAAATGCTTATAGTATAGTAGACTTCTTTTTTCCCACATCCACCCAGCCAACAACAGATAATTGTTATATTTCAAAACAATTATTATGGAGTAGCTACATGGCTCTAAGACATTTCCTGACTTTACGTGATCTATCCACTCTAGAACTTAATCGCATTTTGGAACGCGCAAGTGAGCTTAAAAAAATGCAACATGACAATAAGGTCTACCAACCTTTTGTCGGTAAAGTATTGGGAATGATTTTTGAGAAATCAAGCACACGTACACGTATCTCTTTTGAAGCAGGTATTAACCAATTTGGCGGTAGTGCGATTTTTTTATCGCCTCGTGACACACAATTAGGTCGTGGCGAACCAATCGAAGATTCAGCACGTGTAATTTCAAGTATGCTTGATATTGTGATGATTCGTACTTTCGGTCATGACATTGTTGAACGCTTTGCATCTTATTCAAAAGTTCCCGTAATTAACGGCTTAACTGATGACCACCACCCTTGCCAGTTATTAGCAGATTTACAAACATATATTGAACATCGCGGCAGCATCGAAGGCAACACCGTTGCTTGGATTGGCGATGGTAATAATATGTGTAATTCATACATTGAAGCTGCACACATGATGGGTTTCAAACTCAAGATTGCATCGCCAAAAGGATATGAACCTAAACCTGAATTTTTAGCGGAGTTTGGTCATTGCGTTGAGCTTTATGATAATGCGGAAGATGCAGCAGTAAATGCCGATCTCATTGTGACTGATGTATGGGCAAGCATGGGCCAAGAAGAAGAACAAAAACTTCGTGAAAAAGCCTTTGCTGATTTTCAGGTTAACGAAAAATTAATGGGTCTTGCTCACCCAGACTGTTTATTTATGCACTGCTTACCTGCTCATCGTGGAGAAGAGATTTCGGAAACCATGCTCGATCATAAAAATGCAGTGGTATGGGATGAGGCAGAAAACCGTCTTCATGCTCAAAAAGCTTTAGTCGAATTTTTATTGAATGAAAATCTAAAAGCTTAAGTATTTAGAAAAAAACAGCATCTTTATGATGCTGTTTTTTTATTTTTATAAGACTTGTAGTTCTCTAGTTAATTATTTTTAAAATTTTGATAACGTTGTCGAATATATAAACACTCTATATTTCAACTCTGATCTAGAATCGTGTATAACATTCTATACAATAAGCTAAGCCTACTCTTGTAGAGTGCGATCATGACAACCGTTGAACAATCATTATCCCAAATTCCCACATTTTCAATTATTCATGAACATTTATTTAGTTCAGCCCAACCTTCTGTCGAACAACTAAAATTGATTAAAGAGTATGGGTGTAGCACAGTCATTAACCTTGCTTTAACTAATGCTTCAAATCATCTTGAAAATGAAGATCGTATTTGTTTAGACCTTGGTTTAAATTACATTCATATTCCAATTGATTGGGAGATTCCTTCTGCTGAGCAGTGCTTATTAGTTTTAGATTTGATTGATCATTTAGTGCAAAATGAAATTGTTTGGATACATTGTGCCAAAAATAAACGTGTAAGTTGCCTTATGTATGTCTATAGACAGTTTTATATGAATATGGATATGCCTACGTCTCAAGATTTATTGCACGAAATTTGGGAACCAAACGAAACTTGGACTGGACTCATTCATAGTATTACCTTACAGCTACAAGGCCGTAAGGCAACTCTAGAACTTCAGCAATCTTTGCAACAGGCCGATCATTTAGTGTGATGAGAGACTAAAACAGTCGCTGTTGCCAAAATGCCTTCTTGACGACCGGTAAACCCTAGTTTTTCGGTTGTCGTTGCTTTAATGCTAATTTGATTAATATCTACATTTAGAACGTCAGCAATGCTTTGACGCATTTCTAAATTATGCTTAGCTAATTTTGGACGCTCACAAGCCACCGTAATATCGGCATTATTTAACTGATATCCGCGGTCTAAAATTAATTGATAAACATGCTTTAACAATACTCGGCTATCTGCGCCTTTGTATTCTGGATTAGTATCAGGAAAATGCTGTCCAATATCTCCAAGCGCTAAAGCACCTAATAAAGCATCACATAGCGCATGAAGTACGACGTCACCATCCGAGTGTGCTTTCAAACCATGTGTATGTGGAATTTGAATACCCGCCAATGTAACGAAGTTCCCCTCTTCAAAGGCATGTACATCTATTCCTTGTCCAATACGAATCTGAGCAACCATATAAATTATTACCTTCCATAAAAACTTAAGAAATCTTGTATTCAGCCTTTCTGTTTCGCTATAGTACACCTAGCAAAGTAGACTGAAAGTATAAGCGATCATGCTGTCTAATACTGATATGAATCAATTGAAAAGATTAAGTTTTGTCATGACACTGAGTTGTTTATGTTCACCTCTTGTCTTTGCAGAATCAATAGACTGTTCCAATACTGGAACTGAGCTTAAAATCTGCTCAAAAACATTTAGTGAATCAAGAAAGCAACTCAATAATAAATATCTTTCTGCATATTTAGTTACTGATGCCCCCTTACAGCTTTTACAGGATACACAAAAGTTATGGTCTAAACATACTCAGCAATGCAAGAGCAATACATGCATTCAACAACAGTTTGATTTACGTACTGATGACTTAAATTTTTATGCGTCGCTTAAGCAAACGCTTACCCAACATTATCTTAAGTTTGAGAATGGACATATAGCCGCTCAGCCTGTACACATTCAAGTCCATCAACTCGCGAAAGACAAAATCAAGATTGAAGGGATAGCATACCGCAACCCAAATAATCGCAAAGAAACTCAAACGATTTCATTGATGGCGTATAGTTCGCCTGAACAAAAAAGTGAAATTTTAGACAATGAGCACAACTGTAAATATCAGTTTAATTTTCAAAAAGCTTTACTGAAGGTAAAAACTCAGCAAAAAGGCTGTGAACGTTTTAGCGGAATCTACCGCTTATATGACTAACGCTTAAAATAAAAGCCAGTGTTTGAACACTGGCTTTTTACTTTCTACGCTGGATATTTTTGAGCAATATCCTGACCGACTAAAACTGCGGTTGCCGCAGACAAAGTCCAACCTAAATGCCCATGCCCTGTATTATAAAAAACACGAGGTTGTTTAGATTGCTTAACAACAGGCAGCATATTCGGCATCATAGGTCTTAACCCTGCCCAAGGCACCACATGCTCAGTTGAAATATCAAAGTTACGATTAACCCAATTCACTAATGGTTGAATACGATCAGCCCGTATGTCGCGGTTATAGCCATTAAACTCAGCAGTCCCTGCCACACGCAGTCGATCTTTACCTAAACGAGAAGTCACAATTTTTGCACTTTCATCTAACAAGCTCACCCAAGGAGCATTCTTTACACTGTGCTCATCTTTTAATTGTACGGTAATTGAATAACCTTTTACTGGATACACATTTACTCGCTCACCAATCATATCGGCAAGTTGATAACTCCCTACACCACCACAAACTACAAGTACATCACCTTCTAGCTGAATGTTGTCGGACTCAACCAAATAAGGATGCTCAGCACTTGGCTGACAAGTTACGACTACTTTGTCTGCGCTGCACTTAATATCCATAACTTCTAGACCGAACTTATATTGAACGCCATATTGTTTAGTCTTCTCAGCTAAAGAGGTTGAGTATTTATGAATATCACCCGTCGCATCACTTGGCGTGTAATAGCCACCGAAATAGTCACCCGTCAAAGATGGTTCTATTGTTTTCATTTCATCAGGTGAAACTGAATAGCGCTCCAATGTACCTTTGTTCAATACATTATTAACTTTTTTAGCAATCTCGTAGTCAGCCTTACTGTGATACATATGGAGAATTCCACGTTTCTCCAAATCAAACTCAAGCTGCTCTTTTTCAGCTACTTCAAATAAACGCTTACGAGCGAGCAATGCCAAGCGGACCGTCTCAATCGTATTCGCTTCATAGTTTTTAATATGTGATAGAAATTCAACTAGCCAACTATACTTATGCAAACTAAATGAAGGGTTCAACAATAGAGGAGCATCTTTTTGTCTCATCCATTTAAAGCCTTTAATCACGGTAGCTTTTTGGTTCCATACTTCGGCGTTACAAGCCGATAATTGCCCTCCATTGGCAAATGATGTTTCCATTGCAGGATATAAATGTCGATCAATCACTGTGACTTCATAACCCAGTTGCGATAACTCATAAGCAGAGGTAACCCCTGTGATTCCCGCACCTATCACAATAACATGTGGCATAACAGACTCCTCAGAAATGCAAAACATTTCATCAGTACAGCCCATCTGTCATTGGTACCTGAGAGTTTCGACCCCAACGTTACCTTTTAACGTTTAGATCTTCCCCTTCGGTGAGTTTATAATTTATAAGTTATTGTTTTCCATTCTTATAAATCTAAGCTTCTCTCCAGATTTTTTAATTATTACAGTCCTTTTGCCTGAGAGTTTCCGGGCTTGTTGCTCCTTCGGCGGGTTCTTAATGAACCTCTCTCCCGCAATAATTTTGTATTTATATAAGCAATGTATCTGCCACATTAGAAAAAACGCATTCTTTTCTTGTAAACTTTTGTATAAGCAATCTTAAAAATATAAGCTATTGATTTAATTAACAATAAAAAAGGTGAATTTTTATAAATTCACCTTTTGCACTAAAATTAGAGTTTTCCGTTGAGCACTTGGTCTGAAACCGTACCCTTCCATTGCTCACGCAAGGTTGGTAAGTAGAATTTTTCACCAATAGTGACCAGCTCAGCATCAATCAATGCATGAACTTCGTGCATAAAAATATAATCCAAAGCAACTAAAGAAAGCTGATGATTTTTTTGCGCTGTTTTCTTACGTTTTACCTGTGCTTGTTTCACTAGCTCATTTGCAAAGTTTTTATCTTTATAAGCAGTGATTGCATTTAAACGAAGCTCAATCACACCCCATCCCGCTAATAGCTTTTTAAAGACTTCAAAATCTTTTGAGGTAGATTCCCACGTTACGTTTTCTAAATCATTATCTTCAGGTAAAACTGGTAATAATAAATCCGCTGTACTTGGGAAAATCTTTTTAAGATTTAACAGAAACTTAACCGGCTGATCACTAGGATAATCATTAAATTGCACGTGTTGTTGGGTATCTGTCAAATAAATAGAGAGCATTCAAAAATCCTTAACTAAGCAGCTGTTTTTAATAATTTTATCTCTAACTTTGCGAAATAAATGCAAAACAAAAAACAATATAAAAACAGGACAAGGTGGGCATTTTAACAATTATGACGGCTTATTCAACGCCAATTCGCCATTAATTAGTGAAAGTTTCAACCTTCTTGATAAAAAGCTCTCCGAAGAGAGCTTAATTTTACATAGGATAATTAAAAATCTACTGCAATTCCTGATTTTGATTAACCTTGATATTGATCAACTTTATGGTTTGGTTGATCTACAAGCAATTCAATAAAAGATGGAATAGATGTAGTGTTAAGCAGATAAGGATTAAACTCATCAACATGATGATGATGAAAGAATTCTTTTATTTTCGTGTTAATGGGAGCAAATTTCATACTCCAATGTTTAAATAGACGTTGTTCGGATGGTTCTGAAAAGATGATTTCACAGTTCTGATGTCTCGAATCTTTCAAAATTAATTTATAAAATAGCGATTCGACTTGTTCTTTCTCACCTTCTAAATACTGCAAGAAGTATCCATTACCATAGTAAAGTACTCCTGTAATATCATTATGTGAGTTGAATTTGACTGCTTCAGTGAGAATATCAATTAAATCTTGTTTTATTTGACTATGTTCACTATTGGTTTTACTTGCATACATAAAGCCTATTAAACTCATAGCGATACTCGAAGATAGATTTCACTGTACATTCTGACATTTGCACACATTTCTTACAATGTAACCTAATTAAAACCTTGTATTTCAAAAGTAAAGATTATTTTCTTTTTGAAAATGACAAACTTTAACAACCCGAAATCTTTTGTAAATTAATGCCAACTTAACAAGTTAATCAGACACTATTAATTTTAGTACAATTGAAAATTGTTTTTAATGCGTGGATGTCTAATGGAGAATCATGAAGTTATTCTTCAAGATGAACATCATAAACAGTTTAAAATTGTCAAAGTTCAAGATGTTCGTTTTGATAAGAATACCCTTAACAATAGCTATCAATGGTTATGGATATTTGATCATAGTTCGGAGTTTTTCCCATTTGAGTTATGGGATCAGCTTGATCATGCAACTATTCATCAAAAAATCAAACTTGGCAATCAAGTTTTCAAGATTATCAAGATTCTGACGAAGAAAACGAAAGTTAGGCCCTCATGAAAGATAAGTACTTAACCAAGTTAAAATCACTGAAACCAATGCTTTCGGCTGTTCAATCGGAATCATATGGCCCGTATTTTTAATTATCTCAAACTTTGCATGTGGCAATTGATCTAATAATTCTATGGCTTCTTCCTTGGAGCGGAGCTGGTCCTCAGCACCAGAAATAATTAAAGTTGGACATGCGATCTTACTCATATCATAAGAGCTTCTATCTAACATCGATTGTTTTACGAACTCTTCATAACCCAAAGTTTTTCCCATTTCTTGGATTCTTTTTACAAGAGCACGATTCTGCACATTTGCTGGATGAAGTGTTTTTTCAATTGATATTGAGCTTAGCCCATGGAAAGTTTTCTCAGAATTAAGTTTAATTGCGGTTAACTTTTGATTTTTCTGCTCTTCTGTATCTGAACGTAATGAAGAGGCTATTAAAACAAGCGCCTTAACCTTTTCAGGAAATTGCTCCACTATAGATCTAGCGATATATCCTCCAAGTGAGAATCCAATCAATACAAAGCTCTCAGGCGCATTTTTAACAATATTCTGAGCAATCTCTTTTATTGTTTGCCCTTCTTTTAAAGTAGCTCGAGATATATTCCACTCTTTAGGCACCTCATTTATGACTTCATTCCACAGAGATTCGTCAAGCATATAACCAGGAATTAAAACAACTGAAAGTGGCTTTTGATTCATAAATTTTTTAATACCTTACTTGTAAATTATAGCTAACAGCATTTTATGCTAATAAAAAATCGATAATTAGAATATTGAAGTAAAAAATAAAATCACTATATAAATTAAACAGTATTAACTCTACAAGCACGCCAGACTAAAACATTCCCTTTTTACGCTTGAAGGAGGTACACATGAAAGTTAGAGCATCACGTACGTATTCCGCTTCAGCAAATAATTATTTTATTTCCAAGGAATATGATTGTACTGTTATTCCTGTAAAAGGAATGTGTTTTATAGATTCTGGTTTAACTGAGAGTGGAGTGATTGAACCAGTAGAGATTATTGAAGTGACTATAGAACCAGAAACTAACTCGTATCATGTTCTTTTAGCACGCGATATACATGACTACGAAAAAGAAGAGCTAAAAAAGAAGTTTGAAGCTATGAAATCTCATGGCTGGGAATATATAGAAGGCTTACTTTGATATTTTCCTATCTCAAGCTATAAGTTAGTCTCTACCTATAAAAGCCCTCATTTGAGGGCTTTTATATAAATATTAACACTTACATTATTTTAGTGATTATTTACTATTTGGAGAAACCATTTTTTCAGGTTTAACGACTTCGTCAAATTGCTCTGCTGTAACTAAACCAAGCTCAACAGCTACCTGCTTCAAAGTTTTATTTTCTTTATAAGCAGTCTTTGCAACTTTTGCAGAATTTTCATAGCCGATTACCGGATTTAAAGCTGTAACTAGCATCAGAGAATTATGCAAGAAGTGATCAATCTTGTCGCGATTAGGCTCAATTCCTACTGCACAATGGTCATTAAAACTATTACACGCATCACCAAGCAATTGAATAGACTGCAATAAGTTATAAGCAATCACAGGCATAAATACGTTTAATTCAAAGTTACCTGAAGCACCTGCTACATTAATGGTCGTATCATTTCCAAGCACTTGCGCAACAACCATGGTCATTGCTTCACTTTGTGTGGGGTTTACTTTCCCCGGCATAATGCTTGAACCAGGCTCATTTTCTGGAATACGGATTTCACCAAAACCACAACGCGGTCCACTAGCCAGCCAACGAATATCATTCGCGATTTTGTTTAAGCTTACAGCCAAAGTTTTTAATGCACCTGATGCAAAAACAGCCGCATCACGGCCTGCAAGTGCTTCAAATTTGTTAGGCGCAGTTACAAATGGCAAGCCCGTCAGCAAAGCAAGTTGAGCAGCTGCTTTTACTGCATAGTCAGGATGTGCATTTAACCCAGTCCCTACCGCAGTTCCACCCAATGGCAATTCATATAAACCAGTTAAAGCTTGCTGTAATCGAATCAATCCATGCTCAAGCTGAGATACATAGCCACTAAATTCTTGGCCTAAGGTTAATGGAGTAGCATCTTGCAAATGAGTACGGCCAATTTTGACAATGTCTTGAAATTCATCTGACTTTCTTTGCAAAGTCGCTTTAAGTTGCTCTACAGCAGGGATGAGTAATTCGTTAATTTGTAAACTTGCTGCCACGTGAATGGCGGTTGGAAACGAGTCGTTTGTTGATTGAGCACGATTGACATGATCGTTTGGATGTACTGGCTTTTGAGCACCTAACGCCTGACCTAACTTTTGGTTTGCAATATTGGCAATCACTTCATTACAGTTCATGTTACTTTGCGTACCAGAACCTGTCTGCCAAACGACTAAAGGAAACTGTGAATCCCATTTACCATCAATTACTTCTTGAGCCGCATCCACAATATATTGACTCAAATCTTGTGGTAATTGCTCAAGTTCAGCGTTAGTTATTGCAGCAGCCTTTTTTACCAAACCCATTGCTCGAATCATGGCACGGGGTAATCGTTCTTGCCCGATTTTAAAGTTCTGTAAGCTGCGTTGAGTCTGTGCTCCCCACAATGCTTCATTTGGAACTTCAATCTCACCCATAGTGTCATGTTCAATTCGTGTTTGCATAGAAACCTCGGTTATCTCAATAAAGAACTCACGGGCTGAAGCAAGTGTTTGCTCTGGCTAGTTAATTTTGAATATCGTACTCAAGCATACCAACATTGTAAATAAGAATCATTATCTTATCTTCCATTTAGAGTATTTTGATAAAAGCGCCATTCATCTTCGATCATTTGTTTTAACGGGCGTTTTGGTGACCACTGCAATAATGTTTTCGCTTTTTCAATATTAGCCCCAACTTGATCTAACTCAACATGTTTATAAATTGCTGGTTGTGTTGAAATCTCAGCTTGAGTGACCTGTGAAATTTCATCGAGTAATTGACGAATTGAATGAACTTGGTCATGGGCAATATTAAATGCTTCGCAACAATGCGTTTGTTCACGCAACCAATGTAAACTCGCACTAACCGCTTCACATAAATCTAAGACATGTAGAAAACTGCGTTCAGTCGTATGATCTGACGTTTCAGCTTGATCTTGTAATTCAATCAAATCACGTTGCATTGCTGCGACTTGCATGGCAAGTGGTACGATATTTTTAGGCAGCTGAGCGACATACTCTCCAAGCACTCCATGCTCAAATGCACCCACGATATTAGATAATCGTAAAATCGCAATTTTCCACTCATGATCAATTTTATAAGTATCACGGATAATTTCTTCAATCATCTGTTGAGACTTAATATAAGGATTAGGATAAGCATAATTAAATTCTTCTGTTTCGCTCAATTGCAAACCAGATTTCCCATAAGCTGCAAGGCTAGACAGATGAATGAAGTGACGAACACCCGTACGTTGCATGGCACGCAGTAAACTCATGATGCAGCTAACATTATCATTATAATATTCAAGAGGTTTAAGGTTAGACTCTTCAATTGATTTAAATCCGGCAGTATGAATAACTGCATCAATTGAATATTGCTCAAACACCTTATTCAGCGCTGGTGTATTGCGTACATCAAGTTTGACAAATGGAACGTACATACCAGAAATAAACTCTAGTCGCTCCAAAGTTTGCAAGGTTGAATTAGCCAAATTATCGACGATTACCACCTCTTGCCCTTGAGCCATTAGACTCAACGCAATGTGTGAACCGATAAAGCCTAAACCACCTGTCACTAAAATCATTGTATACTTACCTTTCTCTTAATGTATCTACGCCCATTTAGACGTATGACCATAGTGAATTCTCAATGAGTACATTACTACTAATTACCTCTGCTCCTACTTCCATTCATGCTTGGCATGCGTTAGGACTTGCTCAGGCACTCAAAAGTAAAAATGAAGACTTCCGTGTATTCTTTTACCAAGATGGCGTGCAGGTTGCTAATGATTTTCAATGGGTTCCTGACGACCAGCGTAATTTAACGCATGAATGGCAAAAGCTTGCGATTCGTCTTCCTGTTTGTGTGAGTGCTGCCCTCGCTCGTGGTATTACAGATGCAGAAAATGCCAGTCGCCATCACCTTACTCATCACAACCTTGCCAAAGACTTTGAACTTGTCGGGTTAGGTGAACTTGCTGATGCAGTACAGTCAGCATCTCGTCTTATTCAATTTTAAGTTACTTTGTTTGCTTAGATTGTTGCTTTTAAAAGGTATATTGTGTGAAATCTGTACTCGTCATTTTAAGTCAAGCCAATTTAACCAGTCTTCAAATCAATGAAAGCCTTTCTGCTACTATGGTTTTAGCAACCTTTGGCTCACCAGTCAAAGTATTATTGAAAGATGCTGCTCTTAGTCTTCTGCAAAATGATTTAAGCTTTGATCAGTTTCGTCAGGCTTTCAAAGTGGCTTCAAATATGGTCGAAAGTTTTGAGTTCTACGACTTGAGCCCTATTCTGATTGAAAGTAAAAATCAGCAGCATCCTCTTGTAAAAAAAACCGAACAAGAGATTGAATTCGTTCAGTTGAATGCTGAGTTCATTCAATCTTTTGATCATGTTCTATATTGGTAGATAAAGGTGTAAGTTTAATGAATCCGTCGACACTTTATCTTGTGCAATCTTCTTACCATGCTACACCTAAGATTATTGATGAATTAAGTCATCTTTTTCAGATAGGTGATCAAGTTGTTTTTATGGGTGATTCAGTTGCACACATTTCTATTGAAATGATTCAACCATTTGAATCTGTTTCATGCTTAAGCATCGAGAAAGACTTACTTGATACAGATACTTTAGCTCAGATAAAGGTATTAGATTACGATCAATTTACTGATCTGGTTTTAACGTTTAATCGCTGTATTTCTCTTAAATAATATATTTAGGCTGGTTTCATGAATTTAGAATTAGACCAAGATGGTCATTTGGTTGATTACACAATCTGGAATCCTAAAGTTGCGCAAGAACTTGCCAAATCGCTTGATCTTGAACTCACCGATTGGCATTTTGAAGTTTTAGCAGCTGTACGTCAGTTTTATCAGCAATTTGGACACTCTCCAGCAACTCGCCCGCTGATTAAATTTTTAATGAAAACGGTCAGTCCAGAGATTAATAATGCAGTTTTACAGCAACAATTTAATACTGGTTTAGTGGCGCGTCACTTAAGTCGTTTAGCAGGGATTCCTAAACCAGCAAATTGTTTATAAAATTAAGTAAATTTCTTAGCAGCAGCGACGCATAAAATTGTTGCTGCTGTAACAACCAACATTGACCAACTTACTTGTTCGTGTAACAAGACCGCAGCAATACCTAATCCCATTAGAGGTTGCAAGAGTTGTAGTTGGCTAATCGCAGCAATTCCTCCTTGCGCAAGCCCTTTGTACCAAAAGAAGAAACCGATCAGCATACTAAATAAAGACACATAAATAAGACCTACTAAAGCTGATGTAGATATGTTCTGAAATGAAGCTGGCATATAGAAAATAGTCAGAAATAGCATAAAAGGTAGTGACAAAATAAGCGCCCAACAAATGACCTGCCATCCACCAATTTTTTTTGAAAGTACACCGCCTTCTGCATAACCAAAGCCACAAAAAATGATCGCCATCAACATATAAAAGTCTCCTATCCCAAGTGAGATATCACCAGAAATCAAAAACATATAAGTGAAGACAACCGCACTCCCTAAGACTGCAAATATCCAGAAAAATTGATTCGGTTTTTCACCGCCTCTCAACACAGCAAATATTGCAGTTGCGAGAGGTAAAAGGCTAACAAAAACGATTGAATGAGCTGCATTCATGTATTGCAGAGCAAACGCTGTAAATAGAGGAAAACCTATCACCACGCCTAAAGAAACGATGGCAAGAGGCAACCAATCTTGCTTGGCTGGTTTTTTTTGTTTTAAAACCAAAATAAGAATAAGGCTTAAAATACCTGCAATTGCCGCACGTGCCGCAGTTAGAAAACCAGGATCGAAACCCATTACGGCTACGCGTGTTGCTGGTAGTGATCCCGCAAAAATAGCCACGCCAATAAAACCATTCACCCAGCCATTCATAAACCTATTCATAATTTTCTCCGTCACTATACGAAGAATTTAAGCTGTGCTAAGGTGAATAAACCAGATACAAAGCAGTACAATTTTAAAGAACTGTAATGTATTAATAACCAGTACAGTTCGGATTGTAAGTCAGTGAACCAGAACAAAACCAAAATTGAAATTGTCATTTCAGAGATTGAGCAACAAATAAAAAATCGCTCTTTAATGCCTGGAGCACGCTTGCCTTCTGTTCGTAAGTTAGCAAATGATCTGGGCTTTTCAGTATCAACTGTTGTAGAAGCGTATGAAAGATTAATTGCTTTAGGCAAAATCGAATCAAGAACTGGATCTGGATTCTATATTGTTGGTCCGCTTGCCCCTCTTTCTTTAAGTGAATTAGGTCCTAAATTAGATCGCTCAGTCGATCCATTGTGGATTTCACGCCAATCTTTGGAGGCGAAAGCAGATGTGTTTAAACCCGGTTGTGGTTGGTTACCTGATGACTGGATGCCATTAGATAGTATTCGTAAAGCCTTAAGGTCAGCTGCAAGAAGCCCAGATGATTGTTTGATGGGTTATTCAACACCGTTAGGATTACCCGCTCTACGTGACTTACTGGCAAGACGCGCTCAAGCAAAAGGTATCAATGCAAATCTTAATCAAGTACTTTTAACAGACTCAGGAACTCAAGCGATTGATTTGGTTTGCCGATTTTTACTAAAGCCCGATGATGTCGTTCTCATTGATGATCCTTGTTATTTTAACTTTCATGCATTACTTAAAGTTCATCAAGTTAAGGTTATTGGTATTCCCTACACACCAACAGGTCCTGACTTAGAGGCATTTAAAGAAGCAATTGCAACTTATAATCCACGTCTTTATATCACCAACTCAGGAATTCATAATCCAACTGGTGCAGTACTTTCTCTTTCTATGGCGCATCAATTATTAAAACTCATTGAACAATCCAATTTGATTGTCGTTGAAGATGATATTTTTTCAGACTTTGAATATAGCCCTGCTCCTCGACTTGCTGCTTTGGATAATCTTTCACGTGTAATCTTTATTGGAAGTTTTTCTAAAACGTTATCAGCATCTATTCGTTGTGGTTATATTATTGCTAAACCAGAATGGATTGATCAGCTCACAGACCTGAAAATTGCCACAAGCTTTTCTCACAATGGCGTATCAGCTGAAGTTTTATTAAGTGCTTTAACAGATGGCTCGTACCGTAAACATATAGAATTACTAAAGGTTCGTTTAGCAAAAGCGATGCACGATACGATTAGTAAACTTGAACCATTGGGTATAAAGCCATGGATTAAGCCACAAGCGGGAATTTTTGTTTGGTGTCATTTGCCAAAGGGAGTTGAAGCTTCAGAAATTGCAAAATATTGTATTAATCATCAGGTTATTCTTGCGCCAGGAAACGCGTTTAGCCAAGCTTCTAATGCTGGTCAATTCATCCGCTTTAATGTAACCCAGTCAAATCATGACCACATCTATAAGACTCTAGCTGATGCGATTCAACAAGAGTCTTCATGACTGGTAATAAGAGAAATTAAGCTTGTTTCTGTTTTT
This sequence comes from Acinetobacter sp. GRABPA_MV_2, assembly GCF_056725885.1. Classification (NCBI taxonomy): domain Bacteria; kingdom Pseudomonadati; phylum Pseudomonadota; class Gammaproteobacteria; order Moraxellales; family Moraxellaceae; genus Acinetobacter; species Acinetobacter sp. GRABPA_MV_2. Next base: position 37,596 of record NZ_JBWZNA010000009.1, on the reverse strand, counting down.
GTTCAATATATGCAAAATAGCCTGGCCCAGCTGAAACTTGCACTTGTTTTGCATGTAAAGGTTCATGGCAGACTGAACACACCATAACTGGTTCAAATTTATGGCCACAAGTTTTATGACGATATTCTAAAGGTTTGCCTAAACCTTGATCCATCCATTTATCTGCCCAATTCGCCATCGATAAAATAATTGGATAAAGTTCAAAACCTTTATCAGTGAGGCGATATTCAAAACGTTCTTGACGATCAAAATAAGGAGCTTTGGCTAAAATTTCATATTCAACCAAACGCTTTAAACGATCTGAAAGGACATGACGAGTGACACCTAATGATTTTTGAAAATCGTCAAAACGGCGTATTCCCATAAAAGCATTACGTAATATTAGCATCGTCCATCGATCGCCAATCACTGATAGCATACGAGCAACCGAACAAGGTTGATCACCGATGTCATCCCATTTCATCTTTATGCGTTCCTCGATATTTCCTAGCCTAATGGCCCTATTGTTTATACCCTAAACCACTTACCACGAATTAAGCAAGATTCATTATAAAAATAACTTCTTATCAACTTTATGAACAAATTTTTATTATAAAAAATTAAAAATTATTATTTAAAATTGCTTAATTAATATAACTCACTCAATTATATAGTGAGTTATATCTATTATTATTCATCATTAATTTGAGATGAATACGCCCTTCAAAATATGACCTGCTTCTAGTTTCACACTTGCTGGAATTCGTACCAGACAATTGGCCTGTATTAGATTACTGAGCATGTGTGATTGCTGTTTTGCCAGACTTTTAACTTTAAGTTGTCCATTGTCAAAATAAGCATGCATCCGTAGAAAACGTTCACGTGCATCTTCTTTTAAATCATGATCTAAAATTGCACTAAACCACTCTGGTCCAGCTAAGTTTCCCTGCAAAGTATCAAGCAATGCTTTACCGTAAATCTGCATAGACACATAGACCGCAGCAGGATTACCCGGCAACCCCAGCAAATAACAATTGTGATTTGTTTCAGGTTGAGAATATTCAGCAAAGAATAAAGGTTTACCCGGCTTTTGTTTTACTTTCCAAAAGATCTGTTCAAAACCAACTTCAAAAGCACATGGCCGAACAAAGTCGTAGTCTCCTACGGACACCCCGCCAGTCGTTATAACAACATCATGGTTATCTTTTAATTGGTCGAAATATTGTGTGACCTGTGCTGCCTCATCTGCCACATGAATAATTTCAACCTGCAAGCCATAATCTTCAAACCAAGCTTTTAGTAATGGGCCATTTGCATCAAATATTTTACCTTCAGCTAGATCTTCTGCTGTTTCGGCAACTTCATCACCGGTGATCAAAACAGCGACTTTCGGTGCACGATAGACTTCAACGGTTTGCACACCCGCCATACTTAAGGCAGCCAAACTTCCAATATTCAAAAATTGTCCAACTTGTGCAAGTAACTGCCCTTGCTGGATTTCTTCGCCAGTAAAACGAATATCAGCTTGAGGGCGTATATTCTCCGTTAAACAAATCTCTTGAGGCAAAACAACCGATACGATTTCTTGCCTCGCAACATGCGTTGTGCCTTCAGGAATTTTACCGCCCGTAAATATACGAATTGCCTGACCTTCACTTAGAATGTCATGACTTTCGCTTCCAGTACGAATCTCGCCAGTAACCTGAAACTTTTGATTATTTAAATCTTCGGCATGACAACAAAGTGCGTAACCATCTACAGCACTTTGAGAGAAACTTGGTAGGTTAACTTCTGAATAGATTTCTTTAGCAAGATACCTACTTAGGCTATTCTGAAGAAGTTGCTGAATTGAACCTAATTTTTTAGGTCGGTTACTAATCAGCTCAAGTGCTTCATCTACGCTAATCAAACCACGTTCTGCACCACAACCTGACATTATTCATAGCCTCCCGGATGTGGTAAGTCACGGCAAACATCAAAAATATGGACTAAGGCAGGTAAAATAGCAGCCATTGATTCGCTCGCTCCACCACGGCTTCCCGGTAAAGTCACCACTAAAGAACGATCAATAAAGCCAGCTACCCCACGTGACATTGCAGCATATGGCGTGCGTTTTTGTCCAAATGAACGAGCAGCTTCCATTAAACCATCTAGCTTACGCTCAAGAAGTGGCTCTAGCGTATCAACCGTAATGTCACGCTTACCAATTCCCGTACCGCCGACGGTCATAATGCAAGCATATGATTTGCTCAGCTCAAGCACTAAGTTTTTTAAAGTATCCGCTTCATCTGGCAAAATCTGGTAATGGATTGGATCGAATCCTGCCTCGGTTAAAGTTTCAACCACAGATTTTCCGGCAGTATCGGGCTTTCTGCCCGCTGCCACGGTATCGGATAAGACAATAACAGCAGCAGAAACAGGCTGACGAAGAACGCGCTTAAAGTGTGATTTTCCACCTTTTTTCTTAAGCAATTTACATTGATCCATCCAGAGCTCTTCTGGTTCACAATGTGGCTTTAACATGTCGTAAATAGTTAACCCTGCAAGACTTGCAGCCGTTAGGGCCTCCATCTCTACGCCAGTTGGACCAATGGTTTCGACCACGGTAATAATCTTTACAAAATCATGTTCTAATTCATATTCAACATCTGCACGATAAATCGGCAGTGGATGGCACAAAGGAATCAGCTCATCAGTTCGTTTTGCTGCCAAAATTCCTGCAACACGTGCAGTTTTTAATGCATCCCCTTTTTCAGTATTTCCTTGTCTTAATAACTCAATACAGTGCGGTGGTGCATATAAAATGGCTTGTGCTTCAGCAACTCGATAACTTTCCGGCTTCATTCCTACATTTTTCATTATTTATCCTAGTCTTGCTTACTTCAGTGTGAGTGTTCATGGCCGGCATGATGGTGATGTTTGTGTTCGTGCGGCGCATCCTTACGAATACAGCAGCCTTCTACATAGTGACTTGTACCATCTGTAAAGAACTCTTCTTTAAACACAGGCACTTCATGTTTTACCCGCTCAACCGCTTCTTCGCATGCTTGAAAAGCTTCACGGCGGTGGGCTGCATAAGCAATGGCAATAATGGCTGTTTCACCGACATCTAGATGTCCAATCCGATGAACCACTCGCACATAAGATACCTGATACTTTTTCTCAATTTCCAGTTCAATTTCACGTATCATTTTTTCAGAAAGCGGTTTATACGAGGTATATTTCAGCGCTTTAACAGCTTTACCTTCATGATGGTTACGAACCGTACCCATAAAAATATCGATTCCACCACATTCAGGAAATGTTTCAATAGGATCAAAAATATCTAGGCTTAAAGCCTGCTCTTGTATACGGGCAAAATCTCGCATAGCTTAGCCTCCTGCAACTGGTGATAATAAAACCAAAGTACACGGCTCACTTAAGGCCGATTGTCTTGTTATGACATTATCGCCAACAGCACATGCACATTTTTCCATCGCCTGTGTACATGACGGGTGTAATGAAACAATTTCATCTAATACATCTTTAACTAAAATATGGCTTGGAAAAACTAACGAAAGATCTTGAGGTAGCAATTTTTCAATTGCACCAAATGATTCGATTTTAATTTGAATAGATTGCTGCATTTATCCCCCAAGCATATGCATGCTGATTTTACGGGTTTGTTGATGTTGTAAGGCATGAAAACCTTTAGCTTTGTGCCAGATATACGGCATAACTTGATCTTTTAATTGCTGACTATGCAGAACATGATCGGTTGAGTTATGTGCGCGTAATAATGCTTGAAGCTGCGGCTTAATATTTAAACCCTGCTGCGCAAATAGACAGTTATATAGCTCACCTTGTGCCGTTAGTCGTATACGGTCACATTGATGGCAAAATGAATGAGTAATGGTAGAAATGATGCCTAGCGCGTAGCTATTGTTAAGTAAATATTGGCGCGCTGGTTCATGTTGCTGCTCAATCACTTGTAGTGAATAATGTGGGTGCAACGTCTGTAAAATTTCAGCCTCACTCACCACATCTTTATTTGACCAAAGAGCATCACCATCAAGTGGCATGAATTCAATAAAACGTAGCGGAATATGATTGGTGATTGACCATCTCACCATAGGTAGGATTTGATCGTCATTTTTGTCTTTCATCAATACGCAGTTAATTTTAAAGGATAGTCCTGCATCTTTTGCAGCTTGAATACCTTCAAGAACTGGTTCTAACTTTTTCTTAGTAAGTTCTTTAAATTGAATAGGATCTAGGCTATCTAGACTAATATTTAAATCATCTAGGCCAGCGTCTTTTAATTGCTGAGCGTACTTTGCAAGGTAATGTCCATTAGTGGTCATTGAAATACGTTTTAAACCTAATATTTTTAAGGCTTGTAAATCACGAATGAAATGAACAACTCCTTGACGCATTAAGGGCTCACCACCTGTAATACGGATGCTTTCAATACCTTGCTGCACCATAAAATGACAAAATTGAAAGAGCGCTTCGAAACTAAGCAAATTCTGTTTATTTAACCATTCAGGATGCTCAGGCATGCAATATACACACTTAAAATTACAGCGATCAGTTACAGAAATTCTTAACTTACGCTTGATGCGCCCATATTGATCTTGCAGAAGAATTGGGGCCGTTTCAGAGTGATATTGTTTCATCATTTGCACTCATATCGAGAACAGTTCAAATATTGCAAGCACCGATTACGAGCAATTAAACTGTAAAAATTGCGCCTTAGTAGTGCTTTGATCTTTATTGCAAAATTTGTTCCAATTCTATTTATCATCCATAATTATTAAGGTTGTAATTAAAATATCAGCATTACTGTTTTAACTCAGCTTTTAAAGCTTTGCAAAACCAGCACGGCGTCAATTTTTTATATGCCTTACTTTATTTCTAACACTTTTCTAGACGAATGGGTACATATTTATGGTACGGCGTTTTAGATAATGGATCACAATGTTCAGCGGAAATTAGACGGTTTAATTGCGGTCCTATTGGCTCTCCATCTTGAAAACGCATGCCATAACCATGTGGAAGTGAGACAACCCCTTTTCGCATTCCCTCATCAAAATCTACGGTAACCTGAATTTCTCCATGTTGTGAAATACATTTAAGCTGACCACCTGCATCTACATTAAGCTGCCTCGCATCTTCAGGATGAATTCGTAAAGCACCTTCAGCATCTACTTTTCGCCAAGCCGGGTCACGGTAAATTTGATTAGCGTTATAACTACGTCGCTCACCCGACAAAAGGATGAAAGGAAATTCTTCAACATTCACCTCATAGCTTTTCAAGGTTGTGAGTTCGCTTAACATTTCGGGAATCGCAAGACGTACTTTCTTATCTTTATAAGCAACCAATTTCCAGACTTCATCATATTCATGTTGTGATAAAACCATACCTGAACGTTGCTTTAATATCTGCTCAAATAAGTTGACACCTTGTGTTAATGGATTACCTTTATAACCTGCACGGCGTACCGCTTTGGTGTGTAACACAGCATATTGAATCGATAATGGCAATAAAAAAGCAACTGAACCAGCTGATTTTTCTAAGTGTTTACCTAAAGTGCGATAGAGAATTGAGGCTGCAAAAGGAATATATTTTTTATGCCGTGCAAAAGTGAGTCCTAATGCTGACAAATACGGTAAATAAGCTGTTTTTTTAGAATCGACTGAAGCTATTTTTTCTAAAAGTGGAAAGCGTTTTGGAATCACCTGCATGGCTTCGAGTAATCGTGTATAAATTTCGGATTCCGGCAAAGTATTCGCTTGAGCATTCAATACTGGATGTCTTAGGTGAAAGCCATTCTTAGGAAACTCAAGATTAAATCCCGTAAATTCCCATTTTTCAAACTGAGTGTGAGCCGGCAAAATGTAGTCTGCAATTCTCGCTGTTTCCGTCATAGCAACATCAACCACAACCAACAAATCTAATGATTTAAATGCTTCCTCATAAGCTGGTGTATCTGGATAAGTTAATAACGGATTACAGCTATCTACAAACACAGCGCGAATTCGCTTTTCCCCTGCTTTTAAGATTTCATCGGGTAAAATATTAGGCGGGAAGAACCCAGAAATAGGGAACATTTTATGATAAACACTACGTCTATATTTCGGCTTTCTTTCATCTGTATCGCTTAAGATTGGAATAAACATGGTATGTAAATTATTGGTACCCTGCTTTCCAAAGTTTCCAGTCACTAAGTACAGTAGTTTTTCTAAATATCCGTTTAAGGTAGTATTTAAAGTATGTTGAATACCTAAATCAATACGCACACAGCCTCTTTTAGCTTTGGCAAAATCTCGAACCACTTGGTAAATCAAATCGACTGGAACATCTGCTTTGGTAATATAGTCTTCAATCGGGACATGGTTAAATACTGTTTTTACGTCGTCAAATCCTTGCGTATGTTGCTCAATAAATGCTTCGTCATAAAGCTTTTCTTTAATAATGATCGCAATCATAGCCGACATTAAAAAAGCATCAGTCCCTGGTTTTAGCTGCACATGAATGTCTGCTTGTTTGGCCGTTTCGGTAACACGCGGGTCAAACACGACCATGGTTCGATTTGGATCTTTCTTAATATGCTTTAGCGTGTCTCGAGCGTTGGGAATGCCATGGGCCTGAAAAGGATTTGTTCCAATAAAAAGTACATAATCTGCGTGTTCAACATCTTCTGTAGTATGGCAGGCCTGACTACCGAATAGGCGGCCATTGAGCCAGAAATCACCCGTTTTTTCTTGGGCAAGTGAGTTGTATGCATAATAACTTTTCATGGCCAGCAAAAGTTGTCGACCATACGCTGCACCTAAATGATTGCCTTGACCACCGCCCCCAACCGAAGCAAAAGCAGTCCCACCAAAATCATCTCTAATCTGAACTAATTGATCGGCAATTTCTTGTATGGCAACATCCCAACCCACTTCTTGAAATGAACCATCTGGCTGACGTTTTAAAGGTGTGGTCAAACGGTCTGCGTGTTGCTGGTAATGCTGTAATCTGGCAGCTTTTTGGCAAATGTAACCTTGAGAAAAAGGATGTTTGGGATCACCTTTAATTTTGACAAACTGGTTATCTTTAATTTCGACACTTAAACCGCAGTTTCTAGAACATAAGATACATGCGGTCACATCTGTTTTACTTTGCTGAGCTGCGTCCATCATTTTTCTGGCTCCATTTATTTTTATACATCTGGCTAGAATGAAAATAACAAGTTCCAAAATAGAACTTATATATTAAATAGTCAAGAACGCATCATTTTAAATTTGTTTATAACATCACTTTAGTTTATAAATTGATAGGATTTAATGTTTAACTTGCTGTAAATATCTCTTTAAAGGCATTGATTTGTTTATATTGTTGTAGTTCATCCAGAGAGTTAATGCTATGAAAAAATAAGTTTTGTTTTTGAAATACGGCGACTTGTGCATGTAAAAGTTTAAAGCACTCTTTCAAACTTAATCGTTGTTTGTCAATTTGCTCTCGTATCGTAATCAGGCTTTCACGCTTTAATAAGCAAAATGGATATAAAGCATCTCCATTAATTGAAACATAGGCTGCCTGAGCTTGTTTATTTTTGCGTAGTGCGCTGTGTAATTTCGCAACGACTTGCGTAGGTATATACGTCACATCACAAGGAATAAACAAAACATAATCTGCTTTTACATGTGACCATGCGCTTTTCATACCCATAAGTGGGCCGAAAAAACCGGAAGCATCATCTTGAAAACACTTAATATCAGGCACAATACTTTGATAAATCGAATAATCACGATGACTATTTACCCAAATTTCAGATACAGATGACTTTAGTTTTTGATGAATTTTGAGTAGTTGGGTATCGCCATCAAATTGCTGCAACAGCTTATTTAAACCATTCATACGGCGGGCTTGTCCACCCGCCAAAATGACCAGATCAGTTACGGGATATCCCTTATTCACACTTCCACCTCTTGTTGGCAAGCTTTAATCAAGCCACGAATCTCAGGTAAACATGAACCACAGTTCCCACCTGCTTTTAAACATGCCGTAACCTGTTTTTCATGGGTAATGTTTTGTGTTTTTATCACGTCGATAATTTTATTCTTACCTACTTTAAAACAACTACACACTAAAGGCCCATCATTATTAGTAGCCGACATTGGCATACCCGCTAGTAAAGCTTTTCGGTGCAAGGCGCTCAAACGTTCTCGTTTAAACAGACTCGCAACCCAATCACGGTCTGGTAATAAATCTGGCGGTGCAATATATAGACTTGCAATTACAATGCCATCTTTCAAAATAACGCTATGGCTCAGTTGTGAAGAGATATCTTCTATACTTAACCATTCAAAGGTTTCATCGGCAAATGGCAAAAAGCTTTTCAGGTTCTTTTGAGTATCGTGAAAAGTTTGGCGGTCTGCAAGTTCATAACGGTTGGTTTTAACCATTTTGACCTTGGTCCACCATGCACAGTGATGCAGCGATCCTTGAATATGCGAATCATATCCTTCACGAATATAGAGCACACCTTGCCAAGTGGTATAGAACGGCTGAATAGTTACAGGCGTATGTTTGAACTCTGGTTCACCTGAAATTGCATCAACTTCTGGATTAACGACTTTACCAATACGGGCGTCGGATGCGACCTGTTCAGTCCAGTGAATCGGTGCAAAAATTTGACCACGACGTACACCCGATGAGAAGGTCACACGTAGTACACAACTGCCCCATTTCGAGCGAACTTCGAGCAAACCTTGGTCACGTACACCAAACTTCAATGCATCACTCGGATGAATTTCACAGAATGGTTCAGCACGGTGACTGGTTAAATTTGGTGACAAACCAGTACGAGTCATGGTGTGCCATTGATCACGAATACGACCTGTGTTCAAAATGAGCGGATAATCTTCTGAAACTGCATGTACTGGATCAATGGCAACCGTCGGAATCAATTTTGCCTTGGCATTTTTATGACTAAACTGGCCCTTGCCAAACAGTTGTTGAACAACTTTAGTGTCTTGTTTTTTATCCCATACTGGCCATTGAATTGGTTGCAGAGCATCGTACTCAGCATTACTTAGGTTCATTAAACCTTTCAGGTTGAAATAACGAAAGTTATTACTCTCTTCTCGCACATCCATGTCTGCATTGTCTTGTGCAGATAACGCCGCATGCTCATTAAAGATGTCACTTGCACTCGTATAGTCAAAACCTTTAAAGCCCAATTTCTTCGCAACTTGACTCACCGACCACCAGTCTGCTTTTGCTTCACCCGGCGCAGGCAAGAACGCACGTTGGCGTGAAATACGGCGCTCAGAGTTAGTAACGGTTCCATCTTTTTCACCCCAACCTAAAGCTGGAAGCAAAACATCGGCGTAAGCCGTAGTATCGGTATCGGCACAGATATCTGACACAACGACTAATTCACATTTCTCTAATGCACGTTTCACCTGATCGGCATCTGGCAAACTCACCACTGGATTAGTTGCCATAATCCAGATGGCTTTAATTTTTCCAACTTCAACAGCACGGAACAAATCAACAGCTTTTAAGCCAGCTTGAGTTGCAATAAATGGGCTGTCCCAAAAGGTTTGCACTACTTTTTGATGTAAAGGGTTATCTAAGTCCATGTGTGCCGCTAGCATGTTGGCTAAGCCACCCACTTCTCGACCACCCATCGCATTGGGCTGGCCTGTCATTGAGAATGGTGCAGCGCCGAGCTTACCAATTTTGCCTGTTAGTAAATGGCAGTTAATAATGCTGTTGGCTTTATTTACACCCTGACTTGATTGATTCACACCCATTGAAAATAGCGTGATTACTTTTTCAGTCTGCGCAAATTTCTCAAAGAACTGCTGTAATTTATCGAGTGCAATTCCCGTACGCTTTGCTACATATTCAATATCGGCTTCTGGCTGACTACTTGCCAAAACCTCTTGCAAACCTTCAGTATAGCTATCTACAAAGGCCTGATCAGCGTTCCCATTTTGATATAAATATTGGAATAGACCGTTGAACAATGCGACATCTTGGCCCGGTAAAATCGGCAAATGTAAATCAGCTTGTTCACAGGTACTGGTAAAGCGTGGGTCAATCACGACCACAAACATATCTGGATTTTGGCTTTTAGCCTGCATAATCCGCTGATACAGCACAGGATGGCACCATGCGGTATTGGAACCAACCAAAACCACCATATCTGCATGTTCAAAATCTTCATAACTTGCAGGCACAATATCTTCACCGAAACTCCGTTTGTGACCTGCCACCGCAGATGACATGCAAAGGCGTGAGTTGGTATCAATATTTGCAGTACCCAAATAGCCTTTTACAAACTTATTCACCACATAATAGTCTTCAGTCAAAAGCTGACCTGAAACATAAAATGCAATGCTGTCACGACCATATTGATCGATACAAGATTGGAATTTATCGGCAATTTTATTAATGGCGGCATCCCATGTCGTTACCACCCGATCAGCTTTTCGTCCCATCATTGGTTGTAAAACACGTGTTTCTAACCCCAAAGTATCCGCAAGTCGGCTACCTTTAATACATAAGCGTCCAAAGTTGGAAGGATGCTCGGCATCCCCCTCAACTTGTACCAGAGGTCCTTGAGGTTTTTGTTGGACGTTTACGCTAACACCACAGCCCACCCCACAATATGGACATGTTGTTTTGATTGTTTTTGCAACATGATCGGAGCTATCAACTTCAACGCTTGGGATACTATTCATAACTGCTCCTTTCCCTATTTAGCCTGCATTTTTTAATGCAAAATCTCGACCAAATAGCAGTTTATTTCTGAATGAAGAAACAGGTGTTTGGTCTGCAATTAACTCTGCATACCACATGCCATCTTCAGTATCACCAAACAATACTGCACCGATTACTCGATCGCTTTGAATGATAATACGCTTATAAATCTGGCGTTTTTCATCGTTCAGGATAATGTCTTCATAATCATCTTTCGGCTCAAAGTTACCCGCAGAGAATACATCGACTCCACTCACCTTTAACTGAGTCGGCACGGTCGGAGCTTTAAAAGTTAAGCTGCCGTGTTCTGCTAAATGGGTCGCGCAAATAAAAGCTTGGCCCCATAGTGGCTCAACCAAACCAAAAGTTTGACCACGATGTTCAATACACTCTCCAACTGCATAAATACTTGGGTCAAATGTTTGCATGGTGTCATTTACCAATACACCACGATTGCAACGTAAACCAGCACTTTGTGCCAAAGCAATATTCGGACGGATACCCACAGCGAACACCACAAGGTCAGCATCTAACACTGTGCCATCTTTCAAACGGATTTGCTTCACATGCCCATTTTCATCACCAATTAACGCTTCGGTATTGGCTTCGGTAAGGATTTGAATACCTTTTTGTTCAATGCTATGACGTAATAACTGACTTGCACGCCCATCAAGTTGACGTTCCATAATACGGTCCATCAAATGCAGGACTGTGACATTCATACCACGTTGTTTTAAACCGTACGCCGCTTCTAAACCGAGTAAACCGCCACCAATCACGACTGCATTAGTTTTTGAACCACAGTATTCAATCATCGTGTTAACGTCATAAATATCGCGGAAAGTTAACACCCCTTTTAGGTCAACACCTTGAACTGGTGGAATAAATGGTGCCGAACCTGTTGCCAGGATCAAACGATCATAATCAACTGTCTGGCCTTTTTCGGTGTAAACCACTTTACGTGGGCGATCAATTTTTACGGCTTTATCACCGGCAATAAATTTAATGCCTTTATCGTCATACCACTTTGGTGGATGCAACATAATGTCTTCAATGGTTTTTTCACCCGATAAAACCGGAGACAACATAATACGGTTATAGTTACCCCATGGTTCTTCACCAATCACCGTAACTTCATAACGATCTGGTGCCATATCAAGTAAATCTTCCAGACAACGCATCCCTGCCAAACCATTCCCGATCAACACCAGTTTAAGTTTGTCTTGTGATACACCTGTATTGGTAATATAAGTTTTCTGCGGCACCGCATTGACCCAAACACGGCCATCAACAATTTTGCTCGGGTAAACCGCCAATTTTTGGTCTTTATCTTCTAAACAACGGCCCGTTGCCAAACTAAAATGTTGTTTATAGATTGGCGATGCAATGACACGCTCACCTTGTAAATCTCCGATAATGCCGCGGCTCATGACATTCGCTTGGCTAAACGGATCTTTATTACTCAGCACGTAAACACGTTTTTCATGTCCTACACGGAAAATCGCAACAGCCTGTCCAGCCACGAGCGCACCCGCGCCAGTGTTTGGGGTTAAATCATCGAGCGCACACACATCAATCCATTGATCATCAGGAAGCATATTTTTGTCTTGTACAATATTCATAGAAACTCTCCTTTATGCTTCAACCATTGGAATACGGTCTTCTGAACGTTCAGCTTCAGTTAATGGGCGAATTTGACCACGTTCAGTTGTAAATTGAATGTGCGGATCAGCCTGCTCATTTGCACCTGCGTTGATATACGTTTGGAAGCGTTTGCGAACTTCAGGATTTTCCACCGCAGTACGCCATTCGTCTTGATATGTGCCAATAATGTGTTCCATACGGCGCTCGAGCTCGGCAGCCAAACCAAGTGAATCGTCCACCACTACAGATTTAAGGTAATCTAAACCACCTTCCATGTTGTCGCGCCATACACTGGTACGTTGTAAACGGTCTGCAGTTTGGATGTAGAACATATAGAAACGGTCGATGTAACGGATGAGCGTTGCTTTATCAAGGTCAGATGCAAGTAACTCGGCATGACGTGGTTTCATACCACCGTTACCACAGACATAAAGGTTCCAACCTTTTTCGGTCGCGATAATACCAACGTCTTTACCTTGCGCTTCCGCACACTCACGAGTACAGCCAGACACTGCCATTTTTAATTTATGTGGTGAACGTAAACCTTTGTAGCGGTTTTCAAGCTCAATCGCCAAACCAACCGAGTTGTCTACCCCGTAACGGCACCATGTACTACCCACACAAGATTTCACGGTACGCAATGATTTACCGTAAGCATGACCAGACTCGAAACCAGCAGCATTTAATTCTTCCCAAATGAATGGAAGCTCATGAACTTGCGCACCGAACATGTCAACACGTTGACCGCCAGTAATTTTGGTGTACAAGTTATATTTCTTCGCAATTTGACCAATCGCGATTAAACCATCTGGAGTCACTTCACCACCTGCCATACGCGGTACAACCGAGTAAGAACCGTCTTTTTGGATGTTACCCAAATAGTAGTCATTACTATCTTGTAAGCCTGCATGGCTTGGCTCAAGGACGAAATCGTTCCAGCAAGATGCCAAAATATTTGCGGCAGCAGGTTTACAGATATCGCACCCTAGACCATGACCATGTTGATGAATCAAATCATCGAATGTCTTAATTTCATTGACACGAACCAAGTGATACAACTCTTGACGCGAGTACGGAAAGTGTTCGCAAATGTGATTGTTTACAGTTACACCTTGACGTTGTAACTCTGACTTTAAAACTTGAGTCACTAATGGTGCACAACCACCACAAGCAGTTGCTGCTTTGGTGCATTTCTTTAATGCACCTAAAGAGGTCGAACCATCACTAATCGCTTGGCAGATGTCTGCTTTTGATACGTTGTTACATGAACAGATTGTTGCGCTATCAGGCAACAAATCTACACCGCTACCACCAGATTTTCCTGCCGACTGCTCAAATCCCGGCATAATTAAGCTTTCAGGAACTTCCGGTAAAACCAGACCGTTTAACATCATTTGTAAAAGGTCGTTGTATTCTTTGGCGTCGCCCACCAAAACCGCGCCCAACAATTTGGTTTTATCTGCATTTACAACAATCTTTTTATAAACCAGTGCATGCTCATCTGCATAGAAATAACTTAATGCACCCGGAGTCATGGCATGCGCATCACCTACAGAAGCAACATCAACACCCATCAACTTCAATTTAGTGCTCATGTCTGCACCAGCGAAGCAGTGACATTCTTCATTTAAAATGTGTTTTGCTGCAATACGTGCCATGTCATAGCCCGGTGCAACCAAGCCATAAATTTTGTTTTGCCAAAGCGCACATTCACCAATGGCATAAATGTTTTGATCTGACGTTTGGCAATAATCATTAATGACGATACCACCACGTTCACCAATCGCCAAACCACTGTTGCGTGCGAGTTCATCACGTGGACGAATCCCAGCAGAGAATAAAATGACATCTGCTTCAAGCTCGCTACCATCTGCAAATTTCATTACATGTGTAGTGCTGTTGCCACATTCGATAGATTGCGTCGCTTTTTGTGTATGAACTTTTACACCTAAATCTTCAATTTTACGGCGTAAAACTTTACCACCTAAGTCATCAATTTGAACTGCCATTAAACGTGGTGCAAATTCAACAACATGTGTTTCCAAGTTAAGATCACGCAATGCTTTTGCAGCTTCAAGACCGAGTAAACCACCACCAATCACCACACCTGTTTTAGCACTTAAACTTGCTGCACGAATCGCGTCTAAATCTTCAATCGTACGGTAAACAAAGCAGTTTTCACGGTCATTACCCGGAATTGGTGGAACGAATGCATACGAACCAGTTGCCAACACCAATTTGTCATAGCTGATGACATCACCATGATTGGTTGTGACTGTTTGTGCTGCTGTATCAATTGCAGTTGCTTTGGTATTTAGACGCAGGTCAATACCATGAGCATCAGCAAAGTCAAAACGGGCTAAAGATAAATCTTTTGCTGATTTCCCAGAGAAATATTCTGTCAAATGTACACGGTCATACGCGATACGAGGTTCTTCTGCAAGAATCGTGATTTCCAGTTCATCATCTGCTTTTTCTAAAATGGCTTCGATGAATTTGTGGCCCACCATACCATGACCAATCATTACCAATTTCATAGTGTTTCTCCTCAAATCACGTTGCTTTTAAGCTGCGTTATTGCGTTCTCAAATAGACGTTGTTTTTTTGCCTTGTGTTCTACCGAGAAGCGAATCAATCTCACAAAGCATTTAGCTGCTTGGAATCCATTTTTCCCACTTGTTGATGACACCCAATGCACAGCAAAGTCATAAAAAGAAATAAAAAAAGCGAGCCCCCTCATAGAGAAGGCTCGCATCGCTGGAACTGAAAAATTAAATAATTCAGATGTAACTTTTTTATGCAATAAAAATAAAGACATGGCCTTCACTCCGACTGAACGTAAATTCCTTGTGTGTACAGTTGCACTCACAAATTCGATCAGAACGGACATCGTTGGCCGTCTTTAAAACTTATGGTCGTCTTCGACCTGTAATTAAGTAAGCATTTTGCATGCCAATTGTTTTAAAATTCGAAATTGATAATTTTTATATTTATTTTCATATAGATATAAATTTTCTTCTTCTCATATAAAAATAATGTCTTATTCAATTTGCACCAAAGCTCTACATTTAAATGGTTTAAATAGAAATACGTCTTGCCACAAAATGAATCATCTTCTTGCACTAATATTGATCATATCGATTTTTTGACTTCTTAAATTGCCAATAAATCCTGATTTTTAGTTTAGTTTTGGATGGCACTAATCTTGCTTAAAACTGAATAACAAAAAACGCGTCGAATTGGCGCATTTTCTTAGCCTGATTTTCTGACCTTATGCCAAAACTCAAAATAGCTCTTATTGATGATGATCATGCGCGGGCCGACTATATAAAAAACAGTCTGCTTGAAAATGACTTTGAAGTGGTTGCCTGCCTTACTTTGGACCACTTAAATATTTTTCGTCTTGAAGATTTACAAGCCGATGTGATTTTGCTCGATATGGATCATCCTCATCGTGACATTATTGAAAGCTGTGTAAGTAGTTATGACCTACCAACCGTTCTATTCACTAAAAATTCAGATAAAGACACCATCAAACAAGCCATAGATGCGGGAGTAACTGCTTATATTGTAGATGGCATAGACCCTGCCCGCTTACATACCATTTTAGAAATCTCGATTGAGCAATATAAAAAGCATAAAAAGCTTGAAGGTGACTTAAAAGAAGCTCAAACCAAATTGGCAGATCGTAAAGATGTTGAAAAGGCCAAAGTATTACTCATGCAACTGCATGGCTTACCTGAAGATACAGCCTTTCAATTACTCAGGAAAAATGCCATGAGTCATCGTATAACCATTGGGGAAATGGCGAGGCGTTTACTTGATGCCCAAAAATTACTAAATGATCAACTAAAGGATGAATAAATGAGCACATTAGAAAAGACTCAATTGCAACTCGGCTATATTCCTTTACTTGATTGTCTTGCATTGCTTTGGGCAAAACAGCAAGGTTTCTTCGAAGAAGTCGGTTTAGATGTTACTTTAGTTAAAGAAGCATCATGGGCAAGTCTACGCGACCGTTTGGCTTTTGGCTTATTGGATGCCGCACATTGTTTATCTGCCATGCTTCCTGCCGCAGCAGTGGGTGCCGACCAAATTGGTATTGCACTGCAAACTCCTCTCATTTTAAGTAAAAACCGTGCTTTTATTAGCTTAAGCCAAAAATTAATTCATCAACTGGCTATTAAAGAAAATGAGGATGCTCAAGCAACAGCCCTAAAAGTAACTCAATACATTCAAGCAGATCATCCTTTGTCCTTAGCCCATGTATTTAAACATTCAATTCATCATTATTGTTTAAGAGAATGGCTCGCTTTGGCAGACTCTAAAATAGCTCAAACGCTCAAGCTCAAAGCACTTCCACCACCATATATGGTCGAAGCTTTAGATAACCATGTGATTGATGGTTTTTGTGTAGGAGAGCCTTGGAATACACAAGGCGAACTTTTAGGTCTAAGTAAAATCGTATGCTCAAGTCAGGACATTATTCCCAATGTGGCAGATAAAGTTCTCGCAGTAACTCAAGAGTGGGCTGAACAGCATCCTCAAACTTTAATTGCACTCACAACAGCAATTATGAAAGCTCAAAAAGAATTAAGTGACTTGAAAGATTTTGTACCTGTCTTAAAGTTGTTAGTCGAGTTTGGAATTGTCCGATTTCATTGTTCTGAAGAAGTGCATGTCGATAAATATTATATGATTCAAAATATTGTAAAGCACTTGGTTAAAGAAAATGCTGCCCCTCAACCTGAAGACTTTCATTGGCTATTTGAACAAATGCAAAAATGGGAAAAACTTCAATTAACCCCTGCTCAAATCATAGAACTAAGTAACCAATGCATCAATCTTGATTGCTACAATCAAGCTAAGCACTAAGAAATACTAAAACTCAATCATCATAAAAAAAGCTGTCTTTTTAACAAAGACAGCTTGAAAGACCCATAAGACAAATGCGTTATACGCATTACTATATTTAAAGGACTCAACCCATCTATTAAATATAGTTCTTATGGTTTCGATCATAACCAACTAAAACTTATCATTTTCAGACATTTCCATATCAATAACTGCCACTTATTCAATTTCGTTAATCATTCTTAGCCTTTTAAGAAAGTACTCAAATAGTCCTCTCTTTTTATTTATGCATTAAACCTATCTATGATCTCTACAAAATAGTGATACACAAATTATGTAGGTCAGGTCATAAATTTTATTGCTTCAAAGAACTTTCAAACATTCGTCTTAATTAAATTAATTTTTTTAGCTAAAAAGTAATTTCTTGCCTATCTAATTATATTTAAAACATTTATTAATTTCTAACTTCATAAAATATAAATATTATGATTCAAATAATTACACAAAAAAAATTAGTGAAAAATCCTATAAGTCCCCTGTATTTTGCGTTACAAACCGCAACAATCATGGCACAAATGGTAATAATAATTAAATTAATAATCATTATCATTCACATCACATAAAAACCTGAGAAGATCTACCATGATCCATGAAAATATTCTCGAATGCATAGGTAAAACGCCACTATTACAACTATCAAGGCTGTTCACGCATCAATCAGTCTCAGTGATTGCGAAAATGGAATTGTTAAACCCAGGAGGAAGTATTAAAGACCGTCCAGCATTATTCATGCTACAGGAAGGCCTAAAATCTGGAGTCATTAATAAAGATAGTCATATTGTTGAAAGTTCATCAGGGAACTTAGCGATTGCGCTTGCAATGGCTTGCAAAATATATGGATTAAAATTTACTGCCGTTATTGACCCCAAAATTGCCTCAGCAAACTTACAAATGTTGAAGCTTTATAAAGCCAATATCGAGATGGTCTCTGAAAAAGATCAAAACGGCGGTTATTTAAAAACCAGAATTGACACTGTAAAGCGACTCTGCCAACAGCTTCCAAATGCTGTTTGGATTAATCAGTATGCAAACCCCAATAACTGGAAAAGCCATTATTTTGGAGAAGCAGAAGAAATCCTAAATCAAATTGATCGCAAGATTGATTACCTCGTGATTGGAGCAAGTACCTCCGGCACGATTATGGGCGTGTCTCGTCGCCTTAAAGAAAAGTTCCCTGAATTAAAAGTCATCGCAGTCGATATTGTCGGCTCCGTCTTGTTCGGTGGCACATCTGGTCCACGCGAAATTCCCGGTATTGGTGCAAGTACAGTCCCACCGCTGCTCTCCCCCGATGAAATTGATGATGTCATTTATGTAGATGACTATGAATCGGCACTCGGTTGCAGAGAACTACTTGAACATGAAGGAATTTTTGCAGGTGGTTCGAGCGGCTCATCTATTTCAGCCATCAAAAAACTGATTCCAACCATTCCCGCTGGATCATGCGTCTTAACACTATTGCCCGATCGCGGCGATCGTTACCTCGATCTGGTTTATGAAGATGAATGGTTCGAAATGATCAAGAAGCGGCACTTCAATCGAAACGTACGACGCCAAGAAAACCTTACTTTACAAAATGTTGTTTAACCTTCTCCTTAGGACATATTCATGAGCAATTTGGCTACCCTTCGCTACTTAAGTCAATCAGATTTATTAAATCTGGGCGCAAATCATAGTAATTCATTTATTGAAGCGATTACTGAAGGTTTAACCCTGCATGCAAATAAACAGTTTGTACAACCCTTAAAACCTTATCTTCGCTGGCAAGGTGCAGACCATATTGCCGACCGTATTATTGCAATGCCTTGTTATTTAGGCGGCAACGACCCGATTGCCGGAATCAAATGGATTGGTTCAAGACAACATAACCCTAAAAAATTCAATATTCCGCGTGCCAGTGCATTAATTGTTTTAAATGACTCAGAAACAAATTATCCAGTTGCAGTGATGGAAGGCAGCCTCATCAGTGCCATGCGAACTGCTGCAATTACCGGTGTTTCTATTAAGTATTTAGCAAAAAAAGACTTTTCAGACATTACCGTGATTGGCTGCGGACCGATTGCTCAAATGCAAATTAAGACTGTGCTTGAACAATATGCTCAAGTGAAAAAAATCCATTTATTTGATGTGAACCCTGAAGCAGCTGAAAAACTCAAAGCACTGTTCTTATCGGAATATCCACATCTAGAAATTGAAATTCATGACAGTGCTAAGTCTGCGATTCAGCAAGCCGATGTCCTCATTACCTGTACCGTTTCAGATAAGCCTTACATTCCATTTGAGTGGCTTAAAAAAGGCTGCTTTGTTTCAAACATTTCAATTATGGATATCGAGCCCGAAGTCTTCTTAAAAGTGGACAAAGTCATTGTGGATGACTGGGACCAATCAAACCGAGAAAAGAAAGTCATCAACGTGCTGGTTGAGGATGGCTTATTCAGCCGTGAAAAACTACATGCTGAACTTGGCGACATCATTATTGGTCATAAAAGCGGCCGCGAACACGAAGATGAAATCATTTTGCTCAACCCAATGGGCATGGCGATTGACGATATTGTCTGCGCTAAATGGTTCTTCAATGCTGCACAAGAACAAAACGTTGGCACGGTTCTACCGCTTTTATAAGAATAGGAATAACTAAAATGTTAGATCGGATTTACACAGCACAACTACAAAAAACGATAGATGCACTCTACATGGAGAATTATGGAGATTTTAAAGATCATATTTCCTATAAAAAGCCTTATCTGGCAATTACTCTCAATGATGAGTTGGAACTCTATTTCAGCTGTTTAAAAGTAGATGGTGTAAATCCTTTCTATATTACCCAACCCGAAGTTTTGCTTCATAACCTCTTAAGTAATACAACTTCTAAAATTTCGATCTCTGAAGTTTTTAACTATTTAACTAAAGCAACTTGGTGGCCTTCACCACACCATCAAAAAGCGATTAATTATTGGCTAGATAACTTAGTAACGGCTGAAAGAATTCCTCAAATTTTACAGTCAGCCCTTTCATTTTCTTCGCCTTTAATTACTAGTGAATTGCTATCGTTGGTAGCTGATCGTCCATTTCATCCGTTCGCTCACTCAAAAGGTGAACTTGCACCACTCACAACTCAAAAAGAAATTGAGGTGTACTGGTGGGCATTTAAGAAAGATGACGTGATCAACAATATGGAGTCGATTCCTCACAAAGAGCTTCTATTATCAGAAGTTGAGGAAAGTCATATTGCTGACAAAATAGCTGAGCTTTCAGATGATTACTTAGCCCTGCCTTTGTTAGAGACGCAACATCGCTATTTAAAGTTTGAAGAAAATAAGTACGACGGTATTGACCTAAACCATGTCACCACAATTGGTTTACCGACTTCTTCTTTAAGAACGCTTGTTCACAACGCAAACCCGACTTTGCATTTAAAACTCTCAACCAATGCCAAGACATTAGGTGCAATCCGCTCTATGCCGGGCCGTTATTTAATGAATGGTCATACGGCTTATGATTTTTTAAATGACGTCATTAATGAAACTGCTTTATTAAACAATCGTCTCTTTTTGAGTAATGAAACACATTGGTGGGTGCTGGGTAAACAAGAGCCGATTGTAAAAAATTTAGGTGTAATCGGTTGCCAAGTCCGACATTTACCTGACTTTTGCCGAGACAAAAATGTCACGCCAATCACTATGTCAGCTTTAAGCTGTACCTATGTCGACCCATGGGAAGCTTTAGGCGTTGAAGGTGACAAATGGTCATTACTAAAAGACTTAAGTGTTCATTTTATTCAAACATTCTTAACGCTTTGGGCAAAAGGAATCATGCCTGAATGCCACGGGCAAAACACCATGGTGTGTTATGAAAATAATAAGTTGAAATGCTTTATTTTGCGTGACCACGACACCTTAAGAATATGCACCACAGCCATTAAAGAAAATGGTTTTACACCCCCAGTTTATACCATCGATACCAGCACGCCGAACAATCTTATCTTTACTAAAAATGAAGACTTATTTAATTACTTCATTACCTTAGGCATTCAAATTAACCTCTACCCGATTGCTTTAGCGACCTTGAAATATACAGATCGTACAGAAAGCGATTTTTGGGAAATGGTTCAAGATATTATTCAAGATTTTGTAGAAACCCAACCTATTTCAGAACAAACAAAATCTCAAATTCAAACCTATTTTTTTGACAATAAGACTTGGCCATTCAAACAGCTACTTACGCCTTTACTTGCGCAAGAAAGCGACTCTACAGGCATGCCAAGTAAAATCGGAACTACGCCAAACCCTTATCACAGCTTATCTGTTTCTAGCTATGAGACCATGGATATCTAAATCATGCGCTCATCTCGCCTAGATCATTTCATTATTTTGCTCTGTCAGTTTTTTTCCACTTTCGGGCTCATGGTACTTATTCCGATTATGCCACTTTATATGAAAAAACTGACGGCACATATGAGTGCTCCCACTATCTGGGCAGGTTTGGCACTCGCGGCTCCAGCTATTGGCAGCTTATTTACAGCACCGATTGTGGGACACCTATCCGACATATTCGGCCATAAAAAAGCCTTGCTACTTTCTCTGGCAGGTTTCTGTATTTCAATACTGCTCATGGCGAGTGCTCAGCATTTATACCTGTTTATTTTCGCGCGAATTTTACTCGGTTTTTGCGGTCTTTCCGTGATTTTAAATGCTTATGTTTCATATCTTTCCAATGAACAGCAACGAGGCGCCGCTTTTGGGCAACTACAAAGTAGTGTTGCGCTAGCGTGCCTATGTGGTCCGGTACTCGGCGGGATATTTATGGATCAATGGCGGGTTGAAGTATTACTCAACGCAACAGCATTTGTTGTGATGACCTTAATTTTGATTGCGTCATTTGTATTAACCAATCCCGTTAAAGCAGAGGTCACAAAAACCAAAGAAAAATCTAAGCTTCCAGCTTTCTTTGATAGAACGATTTTTTCATGGTTAAGCGCTGGCATTTTGGTTCAAGCCGGCGGTTTTGGTTTGGTGTCTTGCTTCGTTTTATACATTAGTGAAATAAGCCAGACCACCCATTCATCGTTATCTGCTGCGAGTTTAACGGGAACCATTCATGCGCTTTCATGGGGTGCGGCCTTTATTGCTGCAACCTATTGGGGAAAACGAAATGATGATAAAGGAGATTCTTTTAATAACTTCGTTTACGCATCTTTAATTTGCGGCATCACGATTTTCGCATTGATCTGGGTTTCGAATATTTGGCTAGTTCTTGTATTACGACTCATACAAGGCTTTTGCTTTGCAGCCCTTATTCCTTCGATCTTACACACCATTTCTCTAAAAGCTGGCACTCAAAGCCAAGGAAAAGTGATTGGCATTTCTAACAGTGCCTTTGTCTTAGGACAGCTTATTGGCCCAATCACCATCACGCTCACTTACTCATTTTTCAATATTACTGCTGCATTAATCTGCACTTCACTATTTTTTATAGGTGCAGGATTAGTGGTGATTTTGAACAGATTCTTAATGGATACAATTTTAAAAGAGGCACAAGAATGAACTCAATTATTACAACAGATGCATGGTCTTATAAACTTTTCGAACAGTACCTGAATACTTTCTTTCGTGAACTCAAAGTAAATCTTGAAAAGCACATTATCCCAGCTCAAGATTCTCCTTTATTCACCCTATATGCGGAGCAACCCAGTACCCTGTATTTTGCTTATACGTTTAATGCATCTAACACGACTGTTTATGGCGCAGTTCAGCATCTTTCAACTACGGGTTATCACAGATATCAACGTGGTTTTGTCCTGCAAAACTTAAATGACAATACGTTCGACTCGCTCACCGACCCTAAAAATTTAGTGAAACTGATTACAGATGAGTTGAATAGTTTATTTAAAGATAAAAACCAAAATAAGAACCTGTACTCCGATATTGTAAATAGTATCGAGAACACAAAATTCTTTTTAGAAAATAAGCCATCTCAAACAGCATCTAAAGTAGTTAGTGGTTTTCAGGCAACCGAACAAGGCATGTTATATGGGCACCCTTTTCATGTGACCTCTAAGGCCAACTTAGGTTTTTCTAAAGAAGACATGAAAAAGTATAGCCCTGAGTTAGGCGCAAATTTCCAACTTCATTACTTTGCAATTCATTCTTCTTTAATTCAAAAGCTGGTAAGTGAAGAACAGCCTTCTCACCATATTGAAAATGAAGTTTTAGAAGCTGCAAAAGAGCATTTGCAAGAAAACTTAGCAAATTACGAGCTCATGCCAACGCATCCGTGGCAAGCCAACTTCTTACTTCAACATCCATCTTTAAAGAAACATTTAGATAGCCAAGACGTTATTTATTTTGGAGCTTTAGGTCAAACGGTATGGCCAACCTCATCCGTTCGTACCGTGTGGTTACCTCAATCGAACCTATTCTTAAAACTCTCTATTGATGTACGTATTACCAGTTTCATCCGTAATAATCCAATGGATGAAATGGAACGTGCCATTGATGCGAGCAAAATCATTATCAATCACAAGATTAATGAGCAATATCCCGACCTTGTGATTCTGCCGGAGTTAGAAGCAAAAACAGTCAAAATTCCAGAGCTTGAAAGTTCATTTGGTATCCTTTATAGAGCGGGACTCACTCCTGATGTATTAGAAAATACCCGAATGCTGGGCGGCTTGGTTGAAGAAAACGAACATCATGAGATTCCTCTATTCAGCTTTATTCAGCAAGCAGCACCCAACCAAAATCTACAATCGAAAGACGCGAAAGACTTCATTACTTTCTGGTGGAAACAGTACGTTAAGGTTTCGCTTATTCCATTAATTGAGTTGTTTGCAAATAAAGGTATTAGCGTAGAAGCGCACATGCAAAATAGTTTAATGGAATTTAAAAATGGCTATCCCCATCGCCTTATTCTTCGAGACATGGAAGGCATTAGCATTGTTCCAGAAATGATAGAAGATGACTTATCTATTTCTGAAGATAGTACGGTTTGGTTCTCTCAGAAAGATGCATGGATCTTTTTAAAATATTACCTCGTGATCAATCACATTGCTCATCTCATCAGTGCAATTGCGCGAGTTACGGTGATTGAAGAATCTGAACTTTGGCAAGCAACACGTCTTACGCTCACACAAGAAAAATTTACCACCAAAGGTCAGCAATATCGCGATTTATTAATTAACTCACTCACATTACCAATTAAGGCAAATATGTTAAATACGCTCTACCACAGTGGTGGCAATCCAATCTGGATTGAAGTTGAAAACCCTATTTATAAATATCGCGGCGCAGAAGCGCTTTGCCCTCTTCAACCAACACAACAAACCAATTATAAAACCCTCGCGGAAAATCGCGTGATAGGCCAATTATTAGAAGCACTCATTTTTGAAAATACTTTTAAATACGAGTTTTCTAAAGGTCAGATCAAATTTTATATTTCCGATACCGTTTTCTATACTTGCGCGGCTAAACGACACTTTAGTTTTAAACGAATTAAGTTAGATTCTTTAAGCTTAGTCCGTTCTGATATTACGTTAGACACTGAAACTCGCCCTAATCTAAAAACGCTACTTACCGACCTAAGAAATATTATTGAAGCTGATCCAGTCAAATGGCAAAACTTTAATGATGAACTCAATTTAACTTACGTTAAACATGCTCAAACTTTAAGCCAAGCCACTGCTCAACCTTTAAGAACCTTGCCTTATTTAGAACAAGAAGCACGGATTACCAATGCGCATTTATATCATCCAAGCTTTAAGTCTCGTATCGGCTTCGATTTAAAAGAAAACCAGAAATATGCACCGGAACTTTCTGAAGGCTTTACGGTTCAATGGGTGGCAACTCATAACAGTTTATGCAAACTGGTTTTAAGTGAAACTATTAACTTAGAACAGCTTTATAAACAGCATTTTTCAGGAAAAGATCTACAAACTATTAATGATCAATTGAAAGAGCAAAATGTAGATTTTAAAGATTATATCCTCACCCCAATTCACCCGTGGCAGTGGGATAAAATCATTGAATTATATTATCAAGATGCGATTAGCAACCAACTGATCATTCCGTTAGACATTGAAGGTCCAACCTATTTACCACAGCAGTCCATTCGCACATTATCAAATATTAGTGATATCTCAGCGTTTTCTCTCAAGTTGGCAATGAACTTGGTCAATACCTCTACCTCTCGTGTATTGGCACCACATACTGTTCAAAATGCAGCCAAAATGAGTGACTGGCTTTATAACATTGTTGAACAAGACCATATTTTAGAAAAACAGCGTAAGCCTGTTATTTTAAGAGAGATTGGCGGTCTTTCAGTGAATCAGCAAATTGCGCTACCTGTTCAATACGGCGCACTCGCCTGCATTTGGCGCGAAAGTATTTACAGCTACTTAAAAGAAGGCGAATCAGCAACACCAGTAACGGGTCTAATGCAAGTTGATACGGACCAAAAACCACTAATCGATGAGTGGATTCAAGAGTACGGTATTGAGTTCTGGTTAGAAAAATTACTTACCAACGCTTATTTACCTATCATGCATATTTTATGGTGCCACGGTCTGGCTTTAGAGTCACATGCACAAAACATGGTACTGATTCATAAAAATGGCCTACCAATTAAGGCAGCCTTGAAAGATTTCCACGATGGTATCCGTTTTAGTCGTCATCTTTTACGTGAGCCCGAGCTTTTACCTAACTTACAAGATGCACCAAAAGAACATGCCAAGATTAACCCGAACTCGTTCTTGGAAACCCATTCTCCAAATGAGTTAAGAGACTTTACCCAAGATGCGCTTTGGTTTGTAAATCTTGCAGAGTTAGCGATTTTCTTAAATGAACATTATGACTTCGATGAAATCAAATTCTGGACCATGTTAAGAAGCATTATTAATCAGCATAAAGAAGCTCACCCAGAGTTTAGCGAGCGCTATGAATTATTTAACTTTACAGATGACACCATTGATATTGAACAACTCGCAAGCCGCCGTTTCCTTCCGGAAATTCGCTTAAGAGTACAAACCACACCAAACCCGCTCAGTCTCATTAAGGAAATTGAATATGAATAAGCATTCGATTTCTTTTAAGAAACGAATAGCAAATGGAGAGATGCTTTATGGAATATTTTGTTCCGTAGCTTCTCCGATTAATGTCGAGCAACTAGCACTTGCGGGCTATGACTTTATTATTATCGACTTGGAACATACTTTATTTAGTACGTCTCAAGTCGAGACTATGATTTTAGCGGCTAGAGCCATGAGCCTCGATGTGTTTGTAAGAGTGCCTTTAAACGCTAACCATTTAGTTCTACCTCTGCTCGATGCAGGGGTAACAGGCATTGTGTTTCCACGTATTGAAAATGCTCAACAAGCTCAAGAGGCTGTGAACTATTGCCACTATATGCCGCTTGGTCAAAGAGGATTGAATTCGACAAGGTTAAATCGATACGGCATGGACGATTTAGCGAGTTTTGCTCAACACGCAGCAAGCGAAACGGTTGTCATTGCTATGATTGAAAGCTTGGAAGGATTAGAACAGCTTGATGAAATTTTAAAAGTTGAAGGTATTGATATTATTCTGGAAGGTGCTGCCGACCTTTCTCAATCTATGGGAATGCCGTGGCAAACCAGCCATCCAAAGGTCAAAGAAAAAGTTCAAGAGATGTATGCAAAGATTAAAAACAGCCAAAAGCATTTCTGTGCTATTCCCCGACAACCTGAAGATATTGCTGCTTGGAAACAACAGTCTGTTCAGCTTTTTGTACTTGGAGATGATCGAAGCATTATTCGCCGTGCCCATCAAAATCACCTAAATGCGTTTAAAGAAATTTAATCACTATTCAATTTTCTGGGGGAATAAACACTTATCCCCCTAATTCATTGAATAAATTTCAAATATATTATTTTAAAGTAATGAACAATATTGTTAATTACAATGATTCTCATTTATAATTCGCTCAATTTAAAATCACTCTCAGGGCGAGACAATGAGAAATAAGATAAAAAGTAATAAGCTTTTTACGAGGAAGTCTGAAGTTAAAAATATCATTCCACTTCTTTCACTTAGTGGGGCCATCATTCTTTCCAATTCAGCTTTTGCTGCTTCACCTGCTGAAACCACAGAAACAGAAAAGAAACCTGAAGCTCTCCCGACAATTACAATTACTGCTTCACGCGCAGATGAACTCTCTACCTCTGCCAAACAAGTCACCAAGCTAGATGAGAAACAAATTGAACTTTTAAGAAATGGTTCATCTGGAAGTATTGCGACTGTTTTAGCAAAAGCCGTACCGGGTTTGTCCGATTCAAGCCGCACCATTACCGATTACGGTCAAACCTTACGTGGTCGTAATGCCCTCATCTTAGTCGATGGCGTGCCGATGAACCTTACACGTGACACATCACGCGGACTTTCAGCAATTGATCCTGAAAGTATTGCAAATATTGAAGTGATTCGCGGCAGTAACGCAATTTATGGTGGCGGTGCTGCGGGCGGTATTATTTCAATTACTACAAAAGCTGCGGGCGGTGAACCTACAGCTAAAACCGTGGTTGGGCTTCAAACACCTTTAACAAATTTCCGTTCTAATGCTTTAAGTGGCGATATTCACCAATATTTCACAGGTAGCTTTAATGCCTTTGATTACGCGTTCGACTTTGGTTATCAACGTATTGGTAGCCCGTACGATGCAAGTGGTGACCGTGTTGCACCAGAACCAAGTCAGGGTGATTTATATGACTCCGATGGCTACAGCGTAGGCGGTAAGCTTGGTTACCATATTGATGACAACCAATATCTACAATTCGCTGCAAATTACTATA
Organism: Acinetobacter sp. GRABPA_MV_2; assembly: GCF_056725885.1. NCBI lineage: Bacteria > Pseudomonadati > Pseudomonadota > Gammaproteobacteria > Moraxellales > Moraxellaceae > Acinetobacter > Acinetobacter sp. GRABPA_MV_2. The sequence goes on along the minus strand of NZ_JBWZNA010000009.1, from coordinate 9,496 downwards.
ATGCTGAGCAAGATTCAGACTATGCATCTGATCCAAGTGTTAAGAATGCCGCTACTGGAACTGTACCAGCAAAAGCAATTAAAGGCTTAAAGCTTAAAGACCAAAATAAGAATGAAAACCAGATATACAATTTGACTTACAACCATAAAGATTTTTTTGGCAATAAGGTTGATGCTCAAATTTATTACCGCGACTTCTTTACACGTTTTTCACCGTTTGATGCGCGTGGAAATGCGAATCGTGGTAAGCAAGTCGATCAGATTTATCAAGAAAATAACGTACTCGGTAGCCGTTTAACTGTGACCACACCACTTGAATTTTTAGGTGATACATCATTGGTTTGGGGTGGTGACTTTAGCCGCGAAAAAAGCGAAATGCCTTTAGATATTTTCGATCCTGACATTTATGATCAATCTGGTGGCTTAGAGTTTGTAAAAATTGGCAAACTTATTTATTTACCTGAACTCACCACGCAAAGTATAGGTGGTTTTATACAGTTAAAACACCGCTTTAATGACCAATGGTCAGCAGAAGCTGGTACGCGTTATGAAGACAGCTATGCCCAAATTGATAGCTTTGTTCCTTTATCACAATTAGGTAAGCCCAACCCTTACACCGTTGAGGGCGGAAAAGTGAAAGCTGATGCATGGTTGTACAATGCTAACGTGACTTTCTCTCCAAATGACCAACACTCGATTTATGCATCTTTTAACCAAGGTTTCCAATTACCTGATGTTGGTTTGATTATTCGTAATGCTGGTGAAGGTTTTAACCTTGGTTCGTCATTCTTAGAACCCGTAAAAGTAGATAACTACGAGTTAGGCTGGAAAGGAAACTTCAACAATTTCTCTTCAAGTTTAGCGGTCTTCCACTCCACTTCCGACCTAGGTGCTGTGCAATCGTTCAACAATGGTTTAGTACTCGCTAGAACCAAAGAAAAAGTCACTGGTGTTGAAGCAACTTTTGATTATCTTGATGATGCCAATGTTTGGGGAACTGGTGGTAGTGTTACGTGGATGAAAGGTCGTGAAAAGCCGCAAAACGGTGCTGAACAAGACATGACAGGTTTCCGTATTCCACCATTAAAACTCACAGGTTATATTTCTTATAGTCCAACGGAAACTTGGACGAATCGTCTACAAGCCACTTACTTTGGTTCAGAAGATTACCGCTTAAATGGCAAAAATAGTTTTGGTCGCTATGATGTAAAATCTTATACAACAGCAGATTTAATCAGTAGCTTTGCGCTTAACAAAAAAGACACTGTGACGATTGGTTTAGAGAACATGTTTAACCGCAAGTATTATCCTCTCTATAGCCAATTATTACGAACTAGCGATAACACTAGCCATTTAGTGGCAAATGGTGCAACGCTTAAAGTAACTTATAGTCATAAGTGGTAATCAAAAACTGACGTTGAATGTGTCATAAAAAAAGGAGATCGATGCGATCTCCTTTTTTATTAAAAATATTAAAACCTTATCTATTTTTTCCATGGTTAACCTAAGTTAAACCCACAGAACCACCCTAGCATTCTGCTAAAAATTTTGTTAACTTGATTTTGTTACATATTCAAAATCCAACTTTTCATTTCACACGCCACATCGCTGTGTTTTATGGAGACCCATACAAATATGTAGCTTTACCAATATTTTTAATGGGGCGAATCATAATGGAAATCTCACACCGCGAAATTTATGCGCTTGTAGACATTAATAACTGTTATGTCAGTTGTGAGCGACTATTTAACCCAAAACTTATTGGCGTGCCTGTCGTAGTACTTTCTAATAACGATGGATGTGTTGTATCACGCAGTGAAGAAGCAAAAAATATGGGTATCAAAATGGGGATTCCATGGTATCAAATCGAACAAGAAGCTCTTCAAGCAGGTGTACACGTCTATTCAAGCAACTATACTTTGTATGCTGAAATGTCGCGTCGCTTTTTTTCAGTTCTTGGTGAATTTTTCTCGCCCGATGATTTAGAAGCTTATTCTATAGATGAATGTTTTATTCGCCTTACCCCTTATCTTCAATCTCTAGATATTCATTCTTATTGTGTCAAAGTCGTAGAAACCTTAGAAGAATGGCTAAGCTTACCTTGTTGTATTGGCATCGGATATTCAAAAACTCAAGCAAAATTAGCCAATCACTATGCTAAAAAAATTAGAAGCTTTAATAGAATTTGTAATTTCACCACTTTAGATCCTTTGCTTCTTGAAGACCTCATGCAACACACTTCAGTCAAAGAAGTCTGGGGAATTGGCTATCAATTAGTCAAACAATTACGAAGTTATGAGATTTATTCATGCTTAGACTTAACTTTTGCCAATGAGCATCATCTAGCAAAAGCTTTTTCTGTGGTTATGGCACGTACCATTCGTGAGCTAAAAGGCCAATCCTGTATTCAACTTGACGATCCAGCTATCATCACAAAACGAATTTTGGCATCACGTAGTTTCGCTCAAGCTTTATCCAGTATTGAAATTATTAAACAAGCGCTTATTTTTCATCTTAACCGAGCTCATCGCCGCTTAATGAAACAAGAACAGCTGTGCGCCTGCGTTCAAGTCATGCTTTATGAAAAAACAGATAAACCACCTTATAAAAAAGCATCTTCTCAGGCGATAGGCCTAAATTATGCAACAGATGATTTATGTATATTAACAAAAGCAGCTATGCAACAAATTGATGTTTTATATAAAGAAAATAAAAAATACATTAAAATTGGAGTCTTATTTTGTGGTTTGCATCCCCGTCAACATCACATTGATGATTTATGGCAACCTCTTGAGTTGATTCAGCAAAGACAACAATTAATGCAAACGCTCAGCACAGTTCGTAATCGATTCGGTAGTCACTATTTACAAGTCGGTTATCATTCCCGTAGTCCATCTTGGCATATGAAACAATGCCACCGTTCAAAAAATTATCTAACTCGATGGAATGAGCTATTAGTGATTGGAGAGAACTCTATAGCCGTTACACAAAATACATGAACTGTTTTTGTCAATTCGGTTTAAAATAAGCTCCATTAAATTACTTGAAATTTTGTCATTTTTTAACATTGCTAAATCATCGCAAAATTTACAATATATAAGCCGAATTTGGTATACCCTTTCTGCGACAATAAAAACAAATTATAAAAAATTTGTAGAAACATATGCCATAATAAGCAAACTTTGCAGACATCTTGCAAAGAATATTTGCAACTTTAGAGCTGGAGCAATCTGAATGAGTTCGACCATTTTGGTGATTCATGGACCGAATTTGAATTTGCTGGGAAAACGCGAACCAGAGGTATATGGTCATCTTACCTTAGATGATATTAACCAACAACTTATTAGCCAAGCTCAACAAGCTTCAATCACATTAGATACTTTTCAAAGCAACTGGGAAGGTGCCATTGTTGATCGTATTCATCAAGCACAAACTGAAGGCGTAAAACTTATTATTATCAACCCTGCAGCCCTTACCCATACTTCTGTTGCTCTACGTGATGCTCTTCTTGGCGTTGCGATTCCATTCATCGAAGTACATTTGTCGAATGTCCATGCAAGAGAGGCGTTCAGACATCATTCTTATTTATCTGATAAAGCAATTGGCGTGATTTGTGGTTTAGGTGCAAAAGGCTATCGTTTTGCACTCGATTACGCTATTGAAAAAATTCAACCATCTAACCCAAACTAGTTTAGGAATAGTCGCCCATGGATATCCGCAAAATTAAGAAACTCATCGATTTAATGATTGAGTCTGACTTGCAAGCGATCGAAGTTAAAGAAGGTGATCAATCAATCGCTTTAACTCGTCGCAATCCTGTCGTTGCTGCGGCTGGTGTAGCACTTCCGGCTGCTCCTGTTGCAGAAGCACCAGTTGCAAAAACACCGCGTGGAGCAGTTGAAACTTCTCCAATGGTTGGCGTGTTCTACGCTGCTCCAAGCCCAGGTGAAGCACCATTTGTTAAAGTAGGCCAAACAGTATCTGCTGGTGAAACTTTGGGTATTATTGAAGCAATGAAAATCATGAACCCAATTGAAGCAACTCAAAGTGGCGTGATCGAAGAAATTTTAGTGAAAAATGGTGAAGTTATCCAATTCGGTCAACCTTTATTCCGTTATCGCGCGTAATTACCCCGGGGACGTCTATGTTGCAAAAAGTTTTAATTGCAAACCGTGGTGAAATCGCTTTACGTATTACCCGGGCTTGTAAAACATTAGGAATCAAGACTGTTGGTATCTATTCAGATGCCGATAAGGATTTGATGCATTTACGTTTTGTTGATGAAGCAGTATGTATTGGTCCGGGCGCAAGTAGTGATAGCTATTTAAATATCCCGGCAATTATTACTGCTGCAGAAATTACCGGTGCTGATGCTATTCACCCGGGTTATGGTTTCCTTTCAGAAAATGCTGAGTTTGCTGAAATTGTAGAAAGCTCAGGCTTCACTTTTATTGGTCCACGTCCAGAACATATTCGCCTTATGGGAAATAAAGTTTCTGCGATTGTTGCCATGAAAAAAGCAGGCGTACCTACTGTACCAGGTTGCGACCATGCGGTAACCATCCACAATGCCTTGGCAGAAGCGAAAGAAATCGGCTTTCCGCTTATCGTTAAAGCCGCTTCTGGCGGTGGTGGACGTGGTATGCGTATTGTTGAGCGGGTAGATACACTCCTTGAATCTGTTCAAGCAGCTCAGCGCGATGCAGAAATGTGGTTCGGTGATGATACAGTTTACATGGAGCGCTTCTTGCAGAAACCTCGCCATGTCGAAGTTCAAGTTCTTGGTGATGGTAATGGTCATGCAATTCATTTATATGACCGCGACTGTTCATTACAACGCCGTCATCAAAAAGTACTAGAAGAAGCACCTGCACCAAACTTACCAGAGCAAGCTCGAGCTGATATCTTAGAAGCTTGTGTTCATGCATGTCAGTTGATGCAGTATCGTGGTGCGGGTACGTTTGAATTCTTATTTGAAGATGGCGAATTCTTCTTTATTGAAATGAATACTCGTGTTCAGGTAGAGCACCCTGTAACTGAAATGGTTACTGGTGTTGATATTATTGAACAACAGTTACGTATTGCAGGCGGTCTAGGACTAGAGCTTCAACAAGAAGATATCAAAGTTCAAGGGCATGCAATTGAATGCCGTATCAATGCAGAAGATCCAACAACGTTCTTACCTTCACCAGGTAAAATCGAAAGCTTCTATGCGCCAGGCGGTGCTGGTATTCGTTTAGATTCTCATATCTACCCAGAATACAGCATTCCACCTTACTATGACTCTATGATTGCTAAATTGATTTCTCATGGTAAAGACCGTGAAACTTCAATTGCTCGTATGCGTCAAGCATTAGATGAAATGATCCTTACAGGAATTAAAACAAATATTCCTCTGCATAAAGATCTTATTTTGCAAGATAAGAGCTTCTGCTCTCAAGCAATGGATATCCATTACCTTGAAAAACACTTGTTAAAGCAAGTTGAAGAAAAGAAAGCTGAAACTGCATAATAAAAAAGCCTCTTATTTTTAAGAGGCTTTTTTTATATCTATAATTTTATGGTAACACTCTACGCAAAGTCGCAAAGCACTGCTCACCTTTAGCTGTCGAGCAAAAATTGATTGTATGGTCGTTTTTCCATTGTACAAAATATTGTGATACATCACCTGTTTGGTCTTGTTTCTGACCAGAACAATCTACTTTATTATTATCAAATTTAATTTGCATCACTAAAGCAGCTAGCTGTTCTTTAGGATCATCAGATGGTTGGTATTCATAGATACCATAAGACCATTCCTGACCACTTTTAATCACTACATCATTACTACTACGAAAGTTATAATATTCTACACATTTTTTATTATTTGGAATTTCCATTCCCCATAATCCCATAATTTCAGGTCGCGTAACAATACGTATAGCATTAGGATTACTTGCAGTCCGAACTGGTTGTTCGACTGGCTTCTCTGTTACTGTTTCTGCCACAGCTAAACCAGAACAAGCCCACAATAATCCAATAATATAAATATTTTTCATAGATTTATTAATCATTAAACGCATGGAGTTAAGTTAGCATATTTTTTTAGAAAATCATTGCTCCATAACCATATAAAAACAATATTTTTCAACCGTAACAAGTGACTATATCTCATCAAACAATTTTTATATTTATTTGCTTTTTTTAATACCAATTTATTGATGCGTAACGCCAACTTATGCTGAAGTATCAATTCGTTTAGGAAGCCACATTACAAAGCCTAAGCCTAATAGCACAACTAAACTTGCACACATAAAGATGACTTCACCAGAAAGAGTTTTCCAAAAATGCCCAGCTAAAATACTACCAAAAGCTACCCCTAATCCCCACATCGTGCTGTAAAGTGCTTGCCCACGCCCCTGTTGTCCCGCAGAGAAATTTTGAAAAATAACCCGCATAGCAATTAAATGAAATAAACCGAAACTAAAAGCATGCAAACACTGTGCAAAAAGTTGACCCATAAACTGATGTGAAAATACTGCAACTAACATCCAGCGTATGCTCGTTAATATGAGGCACACAATCACTAGAATACGCCATGAGAAATGCTGAAAAACTTTTGCAGCTATTGAAAACATAAAAATCTCAGCAAAAACTCCCATAGCCCATAAGAAGCCAATTTGTGTGGTACTAAAACTTAAAGATTTCAGAAAATTACTATAAAAACTATAAAAAGGGGCGTGTGAAAAAAGTAGAATAAATTCAATTGCAAAAAAAGCAGCCACTGTTGGCCGCTTAAGAACAGGAAGCAAAGGCTCTAAATGTTTTTGCGAGCTAGGCGCACTATCAGGTTCGCGGATGGTGAAAGACCAGATGAATGCCAGTGAAGCAATAATTAATAATAAAATTGGAAGCATTGAAATAGGCACTATTTCTAAAATTGCTCCAATAGTGAATACCCCAACAATAAACCCGACAGATCCCCACTTACGAATTTTGCCGTAAAGTTTGGCTTTTTGATCACCCAACCAAAATAAAGTTACCCCTTCAAATTGAGCTAATATCGCATTTTGGAAAAAGCTAAAAATAAGCATAAGCAAAGCAACTGATTGAAAAGTATTTGGAACTATAAAAATAGCCAACCATATGCACGACTCCATCCAAGTTGCCAGCCGAACAAGTAGCATTCTCTTACCAGATTTATCAGCAATCCACCCCCAAATTAAAGGTGCAAAAAAACGCGTTACAATCGCAATTGATGATAAGACACCAATTTCTTGATAATTAAATCCTTGATCTTGTAGATATAAATTCCAATAAGGCATAAATGTACCCACAATGGAATAGTAGAAAAAGTAGAATCCGCCAAGTCTAGTTTGGATTGTAAGTGGTTGGAACAAGTTGTAAACCTTAGTATTTTCAATAGGTTAAAATTCAAGATAATTATATATTCAAAACATCCCAACCCTACAATTTTAACACTTTGTTTTCCAATACAAATAACTAAATTATTAATAAGCAACTTTTCCTCTAAAAGCTTTTTTATTGATAAGAAAGAATAAATAAAGCAAAGATAACTGTAATTTAATTTGTACAATCTGTTAACTTATGTAAAAATACATTTAATATTCATAAGGTATATATTTATCAGATGTTTTTTCTTATTTTTTTAATTTGTCTTTTTCTGTTTTTACTCATCCTAAAACAACATTACCGTTAAACGTTCTTTTGCGAGCCTCTTTTTATTACAAGTTCATCTACTGCTTTTAAATCAAAACAATTAAAATCAAGTTCATAGAAAGGATGCTTTCAGAGCTAAATATTCACACTCAAAACATCCCTCAATAAGTCACTGTAACAACGATAGTATCCGAGTAATTCCCAGGTATGGCTGAAATGGTGGTCCCCTGTGGAATTTTTCCATAGACATTTGTGCTTTGAGCAGTCCCCGATCCTGTCTTAGAAACACCGCCTGCACCTCCAACCGTAATCACACCACCTGTAGTATCCCATACCGTACTATAAGTTGAATTCTGATAGAGTTGATAAGGAATATACTGACTACTAGCATTTGCCATACGCCTAAAGCCCCCAGCTATACGGTTATTACCATCCCCTAAATAAATGCTATATGGTGTTCCATAATTACAGGTTGTATTCACTGCTCCTTGCGCTGTGTAATCACGACTCGTTGTACTAATATCATTGATATTTCCAAAATCGACATTTGATGTTGAATCTAATTGACACAAACTTGGTACAACATAATTAGCAATTATAGTGGTATTACCCGAATCCCACCCTCCACCACTATTTCCTTCACATACCGTGCTAGAACTTGCTTGCATGTCCCAGAATAGCTGAATCGTACCAGTATACGTGCCTTGAGGGTAGGCAATGAGCGATCCTGTTCGGGCCGGTACTTTTATATTTACCGAGTAACTCACAATATTATTTGATGCGACTGTTCTCACTGGCCCATACCAAACATTGGAGGTTTGATTCGTGGTAGAAGACCCTGCTCCACCTACAGTTGCTGTGACGGTGTAAGGTAATGAAACACTGTTAATTGCGTTTGTGGTTCCTGTAAATACCGTTTTCATGCACATATAACCTGAAATTTCCGGCGTAGCACGCCCACCAAAACACCTTATCGTTCCTGAAAAGTTTATGGTTGCATCATTATTAATGGTGGCTGCTGTATAGGTGTAAGTACTATTAGTAGTGCCCGTTACCGTACAACTGGCATGCGCCGAGCTAAAAAATGCATAGAGAATAAAAACTAGCACTGTGACGAGAATGTACTTTATAACCAATGAAAAAATTTTACCCTTTACCAAAAAATCATGACTCATAATATTTATCGACATACATAAGGTCCCAATTTTTTAGTTGAGTACTGATTACTGTTATAGGTGAAGTCAACTTGGCAGGAGCCATGATCAAGAAGATCGACTTCAAGCTTGTTTTGCTTTAAAAGATTTGGAATAAACACTTCACCATCGTAGCCCACAACACCATCTTGCTGGCCATTAATTCGAACGGTATAACCCGGCATTAACGGTGAATTGTTTTGATCAACCAGTTTCACTAATCCTGAAATGACCTGATGAGCACCGAAGTCAACCAAAGTTCCTTGGCGATACCCTACAAACGCTGTCTGATTCGTAGAGCTAATCTCCCACTCTAAAGGTAAATATGATGGGTCTAGATAGATATGATGAGACATGTAGGGTCTTAAATTCGCAATTAAGAATCGGCCAGACTTATCAGTCTCTCCCAAATTGACTCCACCATTTATAATTTGACTTTGCGGCCCTGCATTGGTGACAACAGCAAAGCCGTCTCCAATTTCATTGGCCGCAAAGATACGTCCCGCCGCCGCAACCAATGATCCCGTCGCCGAAAGTGCAACCTGATCGTTGTCTCCAAATCGGTTATAGCGTCCCGTCAGGTAAGCCGCTCGTGCTCGGTAAGAGGCATAGACAGATGCATTGTTTTCATTCGCATCCTGATCG
>NZ_JBWZNA010000008.1:0-152998 GCF_056725885.1 Acinetobacter sp. GRABPA_MV_2 | reverse complement strand
AATAGCTTTTCTCAAAAATAAAAGGCATGCACTCACATAAGCACATGCCTTTTAAGATTTAAATTAGGCTTTCTTTAAATCAAGCTTTTTCAAAACTTCAGCCACAGCAATCATGGCAAAACTTGAAGTCACTACTACCGCTGAACCATAGCCACCACAACGTAGGCCAGCTGATGGGCAGACATCTGCACTTGAAAATGGATTATCGATTGAGTAAATACAGGTAATACCAAATTTCTCTTTTGGCTTTTTACAGATGCCGCGAGCACGAAGTTGACTACGTAGCTTCGCTAACATTGGGTCTTGCTCTGTTTTTGATAGATCGGCCACGCGAATTTTAAGTGGATCGAGCTTACCACCTGCTCCACCTGAAACAATCAAAGGAATTTTATTAAAACGACAATGCAGCATTAAAGCCAGTTTAGCTTTAACGTCATCGATGCAGTCCAAAACAATGTCTGGTACAGGGTTTAAAAGCTCTGTGACATTTTCAGGCGTTAAGAAGTCATCAATAATATTTACTCTAATATGTGGGTTAATTTGGCGACAACGCTCTGCCATAATCTCAACTTTTTCACAGCCTAATGTTGAGGTCATTGCAGGTAGCTGACGGTTTACATTTGATGCTGCAACCACGTCCATATCGACCAATGTAATTTCGCCAATACCCGTACGTGCTAAAGCTTCTACTGCCCAACTACCGACACCACCAATACCAATCACCATCACATGACTTTTTTCATAGTGCTGGAATGATGAATCACCATAAACTTTGGCTACACCTGCAAAACGGCGGTCATATTCATCTTGTTGGAGATCGGTCATTGCTACTCTGTGGGGATATAAAACACGGGAGGTATTTTACTGCTTTTCAGAAGAAAGTGTATTTTAGATCAAAGAAAACTTGGGATTGGGATATTTAAACTCACGGTAAGTCTGTCATTATAAATTGTATTATTTAAGACTGAAGTCATCATTTACTAACGTGACAGGCGGCACGGATGCCGCCCAGTTGGGCTGTGGTATAAGGACATACCATCAGCCCGACAAAGGATTTTTGTTACTTTTTATCCTCTTAAAAAGTAAAGATATGCCTATAAATCCAATACAAGCTCATACACATTCATTATAAGGCTGTGTAAGCTTAGCCAATCTATGAAGCAATCAAATTTCGAAGTACATAATGCAAAATACCACCAGCCTTAAAGTACTCAACCTCATTTAACGTATCAATTCGACATAACACATTAAAATGGCTAGCAACCCCATTTGCCCCTTTTACATCAACTTCAAGTATTTGATGAGGCTCTATGCCATCAGACAAACCTCGAATTGATATCACCTCATGACCAGTTAAGTTAAGAGATTGTCGAGTTTGCCCATCAATAAACTGCAATGGCAACACGCCCATACCTACCAAGTTTGAACGGTGAATACGCTCAAAACTTTCGGCAATGACAGCCTTCACGCCTAACAAGTTTGTTCCTTTGGCAGCCCAGTCACGTGAAGATCCTGTTCCATATTCTTTACCAGCAATTATCACAAGCGGTGTATGTTCTTGTTGATAACGCATTGCTGCATCATAAATAGCAAGCTTTTCACCACTTGGCACATGAATGGTATTACCACCCTCTTCACCACCTAGCATCTCGTTTTTAATACGAATATTGGCAAAAGTGCCTCGCATCATGACTTCGTGATTACCGCGTCGAGAACCATAAGAGTTAAAGTCTTTTGGTTCAACACCTTGCTCTTGCAAATATCGGCCAGCCGGACTGTCTTTTTTGATATTACCTGCCGGTGAAATATGATCAGTTGTTACCGAGTCACCAAGCACTGCCAAGATACGTGCCTGTTCAATATTCTTAATTGGTTTTGGAGGTTCGCCAATGCCCTCAAAGAACGGCGGGTGGCGGATATAAGTCGAATCATCAGCCCATTCATAGGTTTTACTTTTTGGAATCTGAATCGCTTGCCAGCTTTCATCACCATCAAAGACCGCAGCATATTCTTTATGGAACATGTCTGTATTTACTTTCTGTAAGACAGTATCAATTTCAGCCTGACTTGGCCAGATATCTTTTAAGTAAACAGGTTGTCCATCTTTACCCTGCCCAATAGGTTGCGTAGTTAAATCAGTACGAATATTACCAACAAGACCATAAGCGACTACCAAAGGTGGCGAAGCAAGCCAGTTTGTCTTAACTAATGGGTGTACGCGTCCTTCAAAATTACGATTACCAGAAAGTACAGATGCAACATTTAAATCATGGCATTGGATTGCTTCTTCAACTGGTTCGGGTAGTGGACCTGAGTTACCAATACAGGTTGTACAACCATATCCCACCAAGTTATAGCCCAACTCATCTAAATACGGTGTAAGCCCAGCAGCCAGCAAATAATCCGTCACCACCTTCGAGCCTGGTGCAAGTGAACTTTTCACCCATGGTTTACGCTGCAAGCCTTTTTCAATCGCTTTTTTTGCAAGTAAACCTGCGGCTAGCATTACACTTGGGTTAGAAGTATTGGTACAAGAGGTAATCGCTGAAATAACAACATCACCATGAGTTAATGGATACTCTTTTCCTTCAATCACACATGACGGACTTTCATGCTGAATATTTGCTTTTTTTGCCTCTACGGCTGTACCACCACCGCCTTCATTTTCTAAACGCTCTTTAGCTTCTTTAGCCGGTTTTAGCGTTAACTCCATTAAAGCATTAAAGGTTTTCGGCACATCAGATAAAAGAACTTTATCCTGTGGACGTTTTGGACCAGCTAGGCTTGCCTGAACTGTGCCCATATCTAAACTTAAAGTATCTGTAAAAACAGGTTCATCACCAGGGTTACGCCATAAGCCTTGTGCTTTGCTATACGCTTCAACCAGTTCAATACGATCACTTTGACGACCAGTTAATTTCAAATATCCCAATGTCACTTCATCAATCGGAAAGAAGCCACAAGTCGCACCATACTCTGGCGCCATGTTAGCAATGGTTGCACGGTCAGCAAGAGGTAGATCGGCTAAGCCATCTCCATAGAACTCTACAAATTTACCCACGACACCTTTTTGACGAAGCATTTGAGTAATAGTCAGCACCAAGTCTGTTGCAGTAATCCCTTCTGGTAATTTTCCTGTCAATTTAAAACCAATGACTTCAGGAATCAGCATAGAGATAGGTTGACCCAACATAGCAGCTTCGGCCTCAATCCCGCCAACACCCCAACCTAATACACCTAAACCATTGATCATGGTGGTATGGGAGTCTGTACCAACTAAGGTGTCAGGGAAAGCAAAGGTTTGTCCATTATCTTCACCTAGCCACACCGCTTGAGCCAAATATTCTAAATTGACCTGATGACAAATCCCCGTACCCGGCGGCACAACACTAAAGTTATTAAAAGCAGATTGCCCCCAACGCAAAAACTGATATCGCTCGCCATTACGCTGCATTTCAATCTGAACGTTTTCTTCAAAAGCCTGATCATCAGCAAAATGATCCACCATCACCGAGTGATCAATCACTAAGTCTACAGGTGATAACGGATTAATTTTTTCAGGATCGCCACCCGCTTGTGCCATTGCAGCACGCATTGCAGCCAAGTCAACTACAGCGGGAACACCGGTAAAATCTTGCATTAGAACCCGTGCAGGTCGATATTGAATTTCTTGATCGGAACTACGGTTTTTTAGCCACTCAGCTAAAGCATGAATGTGTTCCGTTTTAACACTATGTTGATCTTCAAACCGTAATAAGTTTTCCAACAGTACTTTTAATGATTTCGGCAGTCTGGCAATGTCACCTAGCTTTTTCTCGGCTTGGGTTAAGCTAAAAATCTGATAATTGCTGGAACCTACTGTTAGCGTCTGTAAAGCATTAAAACTATTGATATTGCTATACTTAGCCATTGGGTTATCCTCCCATGTCTGGCAATGTTATTTTTCACGTTTTTACATGTTGTTTTCTTACTTTAAGCTTCTTTTCTAATCGCTGTGTTTTGTTTTAGTTACTATTTCTAATCTTTGATTTTTATTACGATAATTTCAAAGCAGATTGAGAGTTTTTCCACAGTAACTCAGCTAAATCTGACTCACGCATGTTTAAATTTTCGGCCAAACTTTGTAAAACATAAGGCAAATTAACAGGGGTATTACGAGTACGCTGTTCAGTTGAGGTTTGACAACAAAGCGGTGTCATATCTGGGCAATCTGTTTCAATCACCAAGTGCTCGGCACCTATAGCATTTACCACAGTATGAAGCTTTTTCGCATTTGGGTTGGTAATTTGCCCCGTTACACCAATTTTAAAACCAAGCTTAATAAGACCCTTTGCCTCTTCTACCCCACCACTAAATGCATGAGCAATGCCTCCCAATTTAAATTTTTGAGATTTTAATATAGCAAGCACATCACCATGCGCTTTTCGAATGTGGAGTAACACTGGTTTTTGGTATTGGGTTGCCAGCTCTAACTGATCTGCAAAATATTGTTTTTGCTTTGCATATACATCTGGCTGCTTATGTTCTTTTAAAAAAGTATCCAAGCCAATTTCACCCACTGCCACACAATTTTCTTGCTGCAAGATGTGTTCAAGATGAGTCAAATGTTCTGGTTGATGCTGCTCAATATAAAACGGGTGTAAACCTGGTGCTAAATATGAAGCAGGCACATTTTCCCAGCTTTTTAACTGATGATGAGTTTGCACCAACTCATCAAAACGTGACTGCACAAACCCAATTAAGACTAATGCATCAACTCCAGCTTTTTTAGCATTAAATGCTAATTGCTGCCGATCTTCATCAAAATCGGCAACATCGAAATGGGTATGAGTATCAAACAAATGCATTAGCCAGCACTTTTTGCAACTGGTGCCGAAGCTGGTTTAGCTTTAGGCTGTGGCAAATATTCCTCTTTCAACACATCTTGCAATTGATCATAAGGAATGACTAATCGAGGGAGTCCAACCACATATGGTCCAATTTCATACTCACCGTATTGAAGGATTAAACCTTGCTCACCCAGCAAGAAGTTATTAGATAATTTAAATGGCCATGCTTGTTCATAGTCAGCAACATTATCAGCCAATTTAGAGTCCGTTACCCATGTCTTAAAGGCTTCATGAGCTAACTTCTCTAAACTTGCTTTTTGCTGAGGGCGTAATAAATCTTCAAGCTTAATTTGCTTTTGCTCTTTTAAATCAAAATTATAATAATGCTGTGCAGCAGAGCCATGAGCCCCTCCTAAATAGCTACTACTATTAAGCACTACAGTTACAACTTTACCTTGAGCCTGCAAAATCTTAGGTTTAACTAAAAGATTAATCTGATGATTACTACTTAAAGCTTTTAACTCATTATCTAGATCAATAAATGAATTTGCATAGCGTTGGACCTGTGTATCAAAGCTATTTTTTTGCTCTGCACCCGCTGCCGCTGAAGCTTCTGCTTTTTGTTCCGCTTGCGTATTCTTAGCATCAGGTTCAGCAATTTCTAAAATTTGATTTAATGTATTTAAGATTTGTTGATCTATAATTTTGTCAATAAAAGGGAAATTACTCTGTAAGCGCTCTACCGTAAATTCTGGACAAGTTTTACCATCACAATCAGGTAAAACCACCTTACTAGGAATTGTTTCACCCTTCAAAGTCAACTCTACTGGCTTTTGTTCCTCGACTGCTGGTTTCTGCTGCTCTTGAGAATCCTTAGGATCAGCTTTAGGTTGGCATGCTGCCAAAAATATAGCAGAAGCAAGCAAAGTTAATCGCAGTGAAGCTTTAGAAGATAACATCATATTTTGCCTTTTATTCTAAGGAGATTACGCTATGCCTTTCTAAGAAATTAGCGCATATAAATAGAGGTTGCAAATTCTACTACCATCTTAAAACATTTGTTCATAAACCTCGGGTTGTAATATTTTTTTGGTCTGTTCTTTAGATAAATAAATATCGAGCTGTGGAGCTTCTTTAGTAATCTGGTTTGCCTGATAATGTAAGCCAACCCCTTCTCCATCAAAGAACCAATCTGCCTGCCCCCAATATAAAGTTTTTGGTGCTTCTTTTTTTATGTCAGCAGTCTGCTTTTTTAACCAATCTTGATATGCGACCTGCACCATTTGATGCACAGTCGTTTGCTGATCCTTTTTTAAAACCTCTAACAAAGTTAAGCTCTTATGCAGTTTTCGGTCGGCCACAAAAAAGTAATAACGATCTTTGATCGTAAGCTCCTCTTGCTTGGTATCAAGTCCTAATTGCAATAAAACGTATTGGTTACGCTGCGATGCAATACGTGTATGCAGATGCAATTCGTAAGCCCGATTCTTTGAATATTTATCTTGCCATTCATCAGACTTTTTAACATAAGCATTAATGGCTTGCTGCAAACTTAAGTCTTTTTTCAAATCAATTTGATCTTGAATTACCTTAGCCTGACTTTTCGCGATCCATTCATTTAGCCATGCATCTTGGGTCTTTATCGTTTGAATATCGACATCAATACAATTTTTCTTCTCACAAAATGGTAAAGCATAATCAGCTTTTACTTGCTGCAAGTTTAGAAATGGTAGTACTTCAGCTTTCTCTATATTTTGATTTTGGGTAGAAGCTGATTTTATTTGAGAAGATGATGAAGGTTGAGAGCTTTTCCAGACAAAAAGGCAAATAGCCAAAAGTAATATGATTACCGCAACTAAAAGTGCAATAACTGTCTTTCTATTCAAATTCATTTCATCATCCTTTCTTATTTTTCAAAACAAAACAGCTTCTGTTCGAAGCTGTCTGTCAAATCTTAAAGATTAGTGTTCACGTGTGTTACGGAACTGAATATCAGGCCAACGCTCTTGCATAATCTGCAAGTTCACACGACTTGGCGCAAGATAAGTTAAGTGACCACCACCATCGATAGAAAGTTGATCATGTGCTTTTTTCTTAAATTCATTGAGAATCTTGTCATCATCACAATGAATCCAACGCACAGTATTTACACTTACAGGCTCGTAAACACAGTCAACTTTATATTCTTCTTTCAGACGGTAAGCAACCACATCAAACTGAAGTACACCCACAGCACCCACGATCAAATCATTGCTAATTTGTGGCATAAATACCTGAGTTGCGCCTTCTTCAGACAACTCTTTCAAACCTTTTTGCAACTGCTTTGACTTTAATGGATCTTTCAAACGTACACGGCGGAACATTTCTGGAGCAAAGTGAGGAATACCTGTGAAGTGCAAGTTTTCACCGCTAGTGAAAGTATCACCAATTTGAATTGTGCCATGGTTATGTAAACCAATAATATCACCTGGCCACGCTTCTTCTAAGTGCTCACGCTCACCCGCAAGGAATGTCAATGCATCACTAATACGAACATCTTTACCAATACGTACATGATTCATTTTCAAACCTTTCTCGTATTTACCTGAGCAAATACGCATAAAGGCAATACGGTCACGGTGTTTCGGATCCATATTTGCTTGAATTTTAAATACGAAACCAGAAAAGCCTTCTTCTTTTGCATCAACAACACGCTCTTGTGTTGGATGAGCTTTAGGTTCTGGTGCCCAATTCATAAATGCATCTAATACATGGTCAACACCAAAGTTACCTAATGCTGTACCAAATAGAACTGGAGTTTGTTTACCTTGTAAAAATAATTCGCGGTCTAAAGGTTCGTTCGCCATTTGTACGAGTTCAAGTGACTCTTCAAAAGATGCCCAAGCCAACTCACCTACTTTTTCACGGATATCTGCGTGGTCATAACCTTCACGTACTTCAATATCTGTAATCGTTGAGCCAAAGCCTGCTTTGTAGACATACAACTTATTCTCAAGAATGTTGTATACACCCGCAAAATCACGTCCCATCCCTAATGGCCATGTAATAGGTACACAACGAATATTAAGGACATTCTCAATTTCATCCAGCAACTCAAGTGGTTCACGAATCTCGCGGTCCATCTTGTTTACAAATGAAATGATAGGAGTGTCACGCATACGACAAACTTCCATCAATTTGATGGTACGTTCTTCGACACCTTTTGCACCGTCAATCACCATAAGTGCCGAGTCAACAGCGGTTAGAGTACGATAAGTATCTTCAGAGAAGTCTTCATGCCCTGGTGTATCAAGCAAGTTAATAGTATGACCTTTATATGGGAACTGCATAACCGAAGTGGTAATGGAAATCCCACGCTCTTTTTCCATTTCCATCCAGTCAGATGTAGCTGCGCGGTCAGATTTACGGCTTTTTACCATCCCTGCAACTTGAATTGCTTTACCCCATAACAGTAATTTCTCTGTCATGGTTGTTTTACCGGCATCGGGGTGGGAAATGATGGCAAATGTGCGGCGTTGAGCAACCTGTGCCGCTAACTCATCTTTAAAACTCATGAAATACACCTACTGCGGAGATTGCAGTGCCAAAGACCTAAAGTCGATCAAAATAAAAATTGGCGTAATTGTAGCAGATTTATAGAAGTGTTTAATGGTTGTTGATAACCCATGAGCCACTCATAAGCTTTTTAAATACTTTTTTTAAAATATGGCTTAGCGTCTTAGAAATTTTATAATAAAAAAGCCCATCTGATCGTAGATGAGCTTTTTTAAGAATTAGTAGAATAGTTATGCCAGTTTTTTTTCTTCAATAAATTGGACATCCGCAATTTGTGCATCCCAGAATTCATTCCATAAAGCACAATAATCAATACATAACTTGGTTAAGCTTTCATAATCATCTTTTGTAATTGCTTGCGCTAACGCGAACCAAAGGTCATCTTCATGATCATCGTCAGCAGTCTCTGATGCTTCATCAGTAGATACCCCATGAACATGGTAATAACCCCCACCTTCAACATCAATATTCACAAATTTGGTTGCTTGTCGTAATGGAGGACTAAAAAGAATGACTTCTTCTTCCGCAACAGCTAATAACGCCACAACATTAATATAGCTATCATAAGAAGACTCTAAAAATGACCTAACCTGATCAGCAAATTTTGATGGTCTATAATTACGGCGATCATCTTCTGTTAAGCCATAATCATTAAGTAAATCTTCATATAAAGGATAATGAGCATATTCAGGATTCCCCAAATAGTAATTATCTTTATCTAGCCCGGGACGAAAACCAAACTCATCAAGTATATTTAAACTTAATAATACCCTTGGAAACATTTTAGCTCCAGAATGGAGTTTAGGTTCCAACTGCTTTGTCAAAAACTGAGCCTTTAATAAAGCATCAGTAAAAATTTGCACTATCGCATGACGATATTCCAAATGAATACGTATTAAACTTTGCTTATCAAGATATCCACTGTTTAAAAATTCGATAGCAGGATGCTTACAAACTGGTAATTCTGCAATTGTTTTTCTTAACTGTTGAAGAAATTGTAAATTTTCATCCCATTGTTTTGCAGGAATACTATTTCTCATCCCCTGCAATGCTTTTTCTCTTGGATTATTAAAGTCTTCAAATTTTTTTAACATAATGATTCTCTGTAAAAAGTTTTTCTTATAGTTAAGTTACAGGCTTTCCCTTTATTCCAATTTTGCATTCAATTGCTAAAATAAATTCCGTACACCTATACTTAACAAGTTGATACTATGTGTATTATCTCAACAAATCAACGGATTAATTAATAATATTTAAAAAAGTAAACTATTGCCAATTAAATATATAATATGTTGTTTTTTTAAATTTACCAAGCTATTGAATAAATATAATTTTTTAAATATTATAAAATAAGTTTTATTTAAGCTTATACACTTTACAATAGCAAACTTAATCAAAAAATATCCGTAACGGGGAACCCGATGACAAAAAGAGAAAATATTATAACAACAGCAACAGCCCTCTTTAACCAAAAAAGCTATACTTCCGTTGGAGTTGATCGCATTATTGCCGAATCAAATGTTGCAAAAATGACTTTTTATAAATACTTTGCCTCTAAAGAAGCTTTAATTGAAGAATGTCTTTATAAGAGAAACTTAGAGATCCAATATTCAATATTGGAAAAAATAAAAAACACCAATAACCCGTTAATTAAACTAAAGAAAATATTTAGCTGGTATATTGATTGGATTAATACAGATGACTTTAATGGCTGCTTATTTAAAAAAGCGACCATCGAAGTCATGCAACTATATCCCTCTATTAAGCATCAAATTAATGAGTATCGGGAGTGGATTTACTCATTGGTTTTTTCAGCCCTTTCGGAGTTAGAAGTAGAAAATACAAAAATACTAACTGGACTTTTTCTTAACATCGTAGATGGAATCATAATTGATGGCACCATAAACAAAAAAAAGATTAACTCAGAAGAAACATGGTCTTATATAAATAAACTTATTGAGTTCAAAACAACTCAAGAGTGTGTAGCTATTTAATTTACAACTCAATTAAACTTTTATATTTTAATAAGATATAAAATATTTTTAATCCGGTGGGGTTCAATCTCCAACTCCACCAACTAAAAACAATCACTAAATCACTAAAATTAAGATATTTATATTTTATAAAAGTGAATATTTTAATTAACTCTAATTATTATACATACTTCACAATACTCCATAAAAATCTATTTAAACTTTTATTCTTTATAGAATATATCCATTAATTTATTAGCAATACTTTATACTCACAGTATATTAATTTTAAAAACATATAAATATCTTTCAAAAACTAGCATTATCTTAATTATTTATTTTAAGAATATAAATTACAAAATTGATGATAGATTATATTAAGCGAAGTGAGCCCCTTGAGACTCAATGAGTTCATCGACTTGAACTGGCATTCCCAACAAATAACCTTGGAACTGTTGACACCCTAAACGCGTTAAAATCTCAACCTGTTGCTGGGTTTCCACCCCTTCTGCTGTTACAGTTAAGCCTAACTTTTTAGCTAAATGTATAATACTTTCTAGAATAACTTCTTCTTTAGAGCCCGGCTTTAAATCAACAATAAAGCCACGATCAATTTTCAACTCATCTACAGGTAAATCTTTTAAATACAAAAAGCTTGAATGGCCTGTTCCAAAATCATCAATTGCGACCCGAATACCCATATCACGTAGCCGCTCACAAGCTCGAATACTCAAGTCAATATGACGCATTGCTGTCGATTCAGTAATCTCAACAATTAAATGGTGAGGTTGAATCTGATATTTTTTTAATAATCCTTCCAGTGTACTAAATAACTTTTTATTTTCGAACTGTAGTGCAGATAGGTTTACTGCGACTGGATAAAATGGGGTGTTACTACGTTCCCACTCCTGAATTTGTAGACAAGCTTGTTCGAGTGCCCAATATCCCATTGGAATGATCAAACCCGTTTTTTCTGCACCTTCTATAAACATATGCGGCGTGAGTATACCTAAAGCTGGATGATTCCAACGAATTAATGCTTCAACACCACAGACTTCAAGATTCGTGTTAAATTTTGGTTGGTAATATAAAATAAACTGCTTTTCTTCTACGGCTTTATAAAGGTCATTAATCAGTTTTGACTGACTTCTCGTTTCTTGTTGATGGGTTGAATAACTAAAGATGGTGTAAGTATTCCGGCCTTGCTCTTTAGACATGAGCATCGCGGCATCAGCATTCATAAGTAGATCCTGAACATTTTGTCCATGTTCAGGGAATAGTGCTACGCCTAAGCTTGCAGAAATATTAATTTCTTTACCTGAAATTTGATAACTTTCCTGAATTAGTTGCAGAACTTTCTCAGCCAAAATAACTGCTTCTTCTGCATTTGTATTTTCTGCAATCAGTAAAAACTCATCACCACCGATCCTAAGCAGTTTACATTTTTCATTGAGTTGCCAGTGTAAACGGTTTGCCATTTGAATCAGTAATTGATCTCCTACATGATGCCCGAATGCATCATTCACTGATTTAAATCGGTCTAAATCAATATATAAGAAAGCAATTTTTTGGTCTTTATATCGGTGATCTGAAAGTAATACTTCTGCATAATCAACCAAATAAAGGCGATTAGGTAATTTGGTTAAATTGTCTTGTATAGATAAGTTAGCTAATTCTTTATTTGCCTTGCGCAACTCTAAATTTTGCTGAGTGAGACGTTGCTCCAACATGGCAACAATAAAACTTGCTACGAGCACCAAACACGTAACTAAAATAATTGTAAATAATAATAAATCATGTTCAGCCTGATATTGGCTAATAAATTTATCAGTAATATTTGTCGCGATAAGTGCTGTATAGTGCATTCCCATAATACTTAGGGTCATCATAACTGAAAATGCGACTTTTAAAGTTAAACGGTATCGTTCCGTATCTTTTAATTTATAGGCTAATAAAAATGCTAGCCCTGAACCACTCATTGCAATTAATACAGAAAATAAAAGTAAAAACGAAGTGTAATCTTTTTTATAAACATTAATATTCCAACCTAGCATGCTAATGTAATATGAGGCTGAAATTCCAATTCCCATGATAATCGAGCTCAGAATGAGTCTGAATAAAGGGAGTGTAAAACGTGAAGTCAACCACATCGCAATGCAAGATAACAAAGCACTGATGGCATAAGAAACTGCAATTAAAGGAATATTAGAGTTAGTTGTATCAAACAGATGATAAGCTTGTATACCAACAATATGGACGATACTAATTGCTAATGCGAGTAGCAAACCATTGATAAATAAAATTAAAGACTCAAATTTCTTATAGACTTGCTTGAATATTAGCTGCTCCATGGAAATTACAATATAGCAAATGAAGCCAGCTGCAATAAAAGAGCCGACGATCAATGTGCTATCGTAATCAACATGACCCATATTGGACTTCCATGATTATTCAATACTTTTTTTTATTTTGTTCAACTCATTGCCCAAAATACAATTAAACATGTTAAAGAAATTTTAGTAAATTTGACTTATTCAGTCAGTTATAAACAATAACATTATCTATCTTTTGGTCAAGTATTTTTTACTTTATAAATCAATAAAGTAAATAAAATTTAAGCAGCCAATTATATGAAAAATATAGGATTTATTTAATCTAGTCAAGTTGCCTCAAGGGCAATTTTCTCATTCAATAAAAATAATATAAATAAAAAACCCTGCTTAAAGCAGGGTTTTTTTTTAACGCTTCAGATAAAGAAAATTAGTTTTTCTCTTTATCTACGATTTTGTTCGCTTGAATCCAAGGCATCATCGCACGTAACTTATTACCAGTTACTTCAATACCATGTGCAGCATTTTGACGACGACGAGCAGTCATAGATGGGTAATTTAATGCACCCTCTTGAATGAACATCTTCGCGTATTCGCCAGATTGAATACGTTTCAACGCATTACGCATTGCTTCACGAGATTGTTCGTTGATTACTTCAACACCCGTTACATATTCACCGTATTCAGCATTGTTAGATACTGAGTAGTTCATGTCAGCGATACCGCCTTCGAACATTAAGTCAACGATCAATTTAAGCTCGTGTAAACATTCGAAGTAAGCCATTTCTGGTGCATAACCAGCTTCAACTAAAGTTTCGAAGCCCATTTTCACTAATTCAACCGCACCACCACAAAGAACTGCTTGCTCACCGAATAAGTCAGTTTCAGTTTCTTCGCGGAATGAAGTTTCGATAATACCAGTACGGCCGCCACCTACGCCAGAAGCATAAGAAAGAGCAACGTTACGTGCATTACCAGAAGCATCTTGGTGGATTGCGATTAGGTCAGGAACACCTGAACCACGTTGGAACTCTGAACGTACAGTGTGACCAGGTGCTTTCGGAGCAACCATGATTACATCTAGGTCTTTACGTGGAACAACTTGGTTGTAAAGAACAGAGAAGCCATGAGCAAATGCAAGCGTCGCGCCTTCTTTGATGTTTGGCTCAATCACGTCACGGTAAAGTTGTGATTGGAATTCATCTGGAGTCAAAATCATTACGAGGTCAGCTTGCTTAACAGCAGCAGGAACTTCTGCAACTTTAAGACCTGCATTTTCAGCTTTCTTCCAAGAAGCTGAACCTGCACGTAAACCTACAGTTACGTCTACGCCTGAGTCTTTAAGGTTAAGTGCATGAGCATGACCTTGAGAACCGTAACCAATAATCGCTACTTTCTTGCCTTGGATGATTGATAAGTCACAGTCTTTATCGTAAAAAATTTGCATTTGTGTTCTCCGCTAAAATACTTTTTAAAAAATTAAATGGCTAATACTTTTTCGCCACGGGCGATACCAGATACACCTGAACGAACGACTTCTAGAATAGTGTTTTCTGCAAGCGCATCGATAAAACCATCTAATTTTTCAGTTGTCCCTGCTATTTGAATGGTATAGGTAGTGGGTGTCACGTCTACAATTTGCGCACGGAAAATATCCGCTGTTCGCTTAATTTCAGCACGTGAAGCACCTAACGCTTTTACTTTAATCAACATCAGTTCACGCTCAATGTGTG
This sequence comes from Acinetobacter sp. GRABPA_MV_2, assembly GCF_056725885.1. Taxonomy (NCBI): domain Bacteria; kingdom Pseudomonadati; phylum Pseudomonadota; class Gammaproteobacteria; order Moraxellales; family Moraxellaceae; genus Acinetobacter; species Acinetobacter sp. GRABPA_MV_2. The sequence goes on along the minus strand of NZ_JBWZNA010000008.1, from coordinate 138,578 downwards.
AACCTTCTGATAAATCAACTACTTTTACAACTTCAACAAGTTTATTGAGCTGCTTTGTAACCTGTTCAATCTTATGGTCATCACCATAAGTTGTTAATGTTAAGCGTGACAAAGTCGGGTCTTCGGTTGGCGCAACATTAAGTGTTTCAATGTTATATCCACGTTGGCTAAATAAACCAACAAGGCGAGAAAGCGCACCAGCTTCGTTTTCAACGAGTACAGAAATAATATGTCTCATTATGTACGCTCCCCTTTACCTAACCACATATCCTTCATAGACTGACCTGCGATCAGCATTGGATAAACATGTTCTGTGCGATCCACCATGACATTAATGAATACACATTTATCATTAATCGCCATTGCTTCAGCAAGCTTCGACTCTAGTTCATCAGCATGATCAATCTGAATACCAACGTGACCATAAGCTTCCATCAACTTGCCAAAATCAGGCAATGATTCAACGTATGAGCTTGAGTGACGACCTTCATAGTTCATATCTTGCCACTGTTTCACCATACCTAAAGCACGGTTATTCAAGCACAAGATCTTCACATTCATGCCGTATTGCTTACATGTTGAAAGCTCTTGAATACACATTTGAATTGAAGCTTCGCCAGTAATACAAACAACTTGTTGATCAGGGAAAGCAAGCTTAGCAGCCATTGCATAAGGTAAACCTACGCCCATGGTGCCTAAACCGCCTGAGTTAATCCATTGACGTGGACGTTTGTATTTGTAATACAACGCACCAAACATTTGGTGTTGGCCAACATCCGAAGTAATAATGGCATCACCATTAGTGACTTTATATAAAGCTTCAACAACTTGCTGCGGCTTCATTGTGCCATCAGTCGGGGTTTCAAACTTTAAGCCATGAACTTTACGCCATTCATTAATTTGATCCCACCACGCAGCAATTGCTTCAGGGTTTGGCTTAGACACATTTAATTGTTTCAATTGCGTCAACATTTCCTGTAGTACAGGCTCAACTGCCCCTACAATTGGAATGTGCGCCATAATTGTTTTTGAAATGCTCGCCGGATCAATATCAATATGAATAACTTTAGCATTCACACAGAATTTTGCTGGGTTATTGGTTACTCGGTCATCAAAACGCGCACCAATTGCAAGAATGACATCAGCATTATGCATGGCCATATTTGCTTCATAAGTACCGTGCATACCCAACATACCCACAAACTGTGGATCATCGCCAGGGAAGCCACCAAGGCCCATAAGTGTGTTAGTTACTGGATAACCTAGTAAATGCGCGAGCTCAGTCAATAATGCCGATGCATTACCTTGAACAACACCACCACCCGTATAAATTACAGGGCGTTTTGCACTTAAAAGCTCATCAATCGCTTTACGAATTTGACCTGAATGACCACGTGAAGGTGGCTGATAAGAACGCATCTTCACTTTTTCAGGGTATTCGTACGCAAATTTTTCTGCAGGATTTGTCGCATCTTTAGGAATATCAACTACAACTGGACCAGGGCGACCACTTGATGCGATATAAAATGCTTTTTTGATAATTGCAGGAATTTCACTTGCGTGACGAACTTGGAAGCTGTGTTTCACGATCGGACGTGAAATACCCACCATATCAGTTTCTTGGAAAGCGTCTTCACCAATAAGATGTGATGCAACCTGGCCAGACAAAATCACCATTGGGATTGAGTCCATATAAGCTGTTGCAATTGGAGTCACAGTATTAGTTGCGCCAGGTCCAGAAGTGACCAGTACTACGCCAGTCTTACCTGTAGCACGCGAGTAAGCATCTGCCATATGACCAGCAGCTTGTTCATGACGTACGAGGTAATGATTGATTTTGTCTTGTTGAAATAGCGCATCATAAATATGTAATACAGCGCCGCCTGGATAACCAAAAACATGTTCAACGCCTTCGTCCGCAAGAGCACGAACGAGCATTTCACCACCAGATAAAAGTTCCAACGTGATTCACCCTAAAATCTTTATCACTATTTATGGAAGGCACAAATAGTGTTTCATTCATTGAATTGTCTGCACTGTTATAGCACACATATTGTCTAGTTTTCGTTGCAATAGAAAAATTTCTGTTTTTCAGCCGTATAAGCTTTTTTAACATTAATAAAGCATGTCTGGATATACATACTTTAAGTAAAATCAATCTCTCGGCTAGAGAGAATGTCTATTACAAAACATGACGGTTATTCGAAGGGTGATCAAATAATCGCATATAAAACTAAAGGAAGCATTTTTGTTGTTTAATTCACTAAAGTCAAGATTAAAGAAACACTTTTCTATGATTATTTTTTAACTGATTATTTTTTAACTGACTATTTTTTCATCTTATTTGATTTTTCCACTTTTCTTTTTTTATGGCTACCCCGCTTTTTTCAGGTTTATTCTTGTTTAATTTTTAACGGAAAATAAATCCATCCCAAAACTGCATTTTTGTCGATTTTGCGCTATGCTGTGCAACAATCTTTAATATCAATTTTTGTTGTATAGCTTACGTCTATGACTATTTCTCACATTGACCCCGAATATCAAGCAAACACGATTGAACCATCAGTTCAACAAGATTGGGAAAATCGTAAAGTCTTTAAAGTTGCCGACACTGTCGAAGGTAAACATCGCTACATCCTGTCAATGTTTCCTTACCCAAGTGGCAAGCTGCATATGGGGCATGTGCGTAACTATACAATTGGCGATGTGATTAGCCGTTTCTACCGTTTAAAAGGTGAAACCGTACTACAACCTATGGGTTGGGATGCATTCGGTTTACCTGCGGAAAACGCAGCAATTGCCCATAAAGTTGCTCCAGCAAAATGGACATTTGAAAACATTGCTTACATGCGTGATCAATTAAAAAAATTAGGTCTATCTGTAGACTGGGATCGCGAATTCGCAACTTGTACACCAGAATATTATCACTGGGAGCAATGGTTATTTGTTCAGCTTTATAAAAAAGGCCTAATCTACCGTAAACTTTCAACAGTAAACTGGGATCCGGTTGACCAAACTGTTTTAGCAAACGAGCAAGTTGAAAATGGTCGTGGCTGGCGCTCAGGTGCATTGGTTGAAAAACGCGATATTCCAATGTACTACTTCCGTATTACGGACTATGCACAAGAATTATTAGACGACCTAGACACCCTACAAGACGGCTGGCCTCAACAAGTGTTGACCATGCAACGCAACTGGATTGGTCGCTCTACAGGCATGGAAATTACTTTCCCATCTGCCCATACCGAAATTTATGCTGATGGCTTAACTGTTTATACAACACGTGCTGACACGCTTATGGGCGTGACATATGTTGCCGTTGCAGCAGAACACCCTCTTGCGCTTAAAGCTGCTAAAAACAACCCTGAATTGGCTGCATTTATTGAAGAGTGCCGCATGGGTTCAGTTGCAGAAGCAGACTTGGCAACAGCCGAGAAAAAAGGCATGGCAACAGGCTTGTTTGTAAAGCACCCTGTAACTGGTGAAGAGCTTCCTGTCTGGATCGCAAACTACGTATTAATGTCTTATGGTTCTGGCGCAGTTATGGCTGTACCGGCGCATGACGAACGTGATTTTGAATTTGCTAACAAGTTCAATTTGCCAATTAAGCAAGTGATTGATGCCAAAGGTGCTGACGATGCAGATTACTCTGCAACTGAGTGGCAAGAATGGTACGGTTCTAAAGAAGGTAAACTTGTTAACTCGGGCGAGTTTGACGGTTTGGAATTCCAAGCTGCATTCGATGCATTCCTTGCAAAATTAGAACCACAAGGTTTAGCAAATTCTAAAGTTCAATTCCGTTTACGTGACTGGGGTGTTTCTCGTCAACGTTACTGGGGTTGTCCAATTCCAATGATTAACTGTGATACTTGTGGTCAAGTCACAGTTCCAGAAGACCAGCTTCCGGTTGTATTACCAACTGACGTTGTTCCAGATGGTTCAGGTAATCCGCTTAATAAAATGCCTGAATTCTATGAAACTAAATGTCCTTGCTGTGGCGGCGATGCACGTCGTGAAACAGATACCTTGGATACTTTCGTAGAGTCATCTTGGTACTACGCACGCTATGCATCTCCAGACTTTACTGGCGGTATGGTTAAACCTGAAGCAGCTCAAAACTGGCTTCCTGTAAACCAATATATTGGTGGTGTTGAACACGCGATTCTCCACTTACTTTATGCACGTTTCTTCCATAAATTGATGCGTGATGAAGGTGTTGTACAAGGTAATGAGCCATTTACCAACTTGTTAACTCAAGGCATGGTGCTTGCAGATACATTCTATCGTGAAGCAGAAAATGGTAAGAAAACTTGGTTTAACCCTGCTGATATCGAATTAGAACGCGATGAAAAAGGTCGTATTCTTTCTGCAAAATATTCAGGTGATGGTCAAGAAGTTGTGATCGGTGGACAAGAAAAAATGTCTAAGTCGAAAAACAACGGTATCGACCCACAAGCGATTATTGATCAATACGGCGCAGATACAGCACGTGTATTCATGATGTTCGCTGCTCCACCAGATCAATCTTTAGAATGGTCTGATGCAGGTGTTGAAGGTGCAAACCGTTTCTTGAAACGTGTATGGCGCCTTGTAGCGAGCTTCCTTGAAAAGGGCAACCAAGCTTCTACGATTGATGCTGCTAACTTGTCTAAAGATGCTCAAGATTTACGTCGTAAAACTCACGAAACCATTCAAAAAGTAAGTGATGATATCGAACGTCGTCATGCATTCAATACTGCGATTGCTGCTTTGATGGAATTGTTAAATGCAAGCAATAAGTTTGAAGCAAAAGATGACAACGACGTTGCTGTAGAACGTGAAGCGATCACTACACTGTTAACTTTACTTGCTCCATTTGCACCGCATTTAAGTCAAACATTATTGGCTCAGTTTGGTACAGATGTAACAGCAGCAACATTCCCTGAAGTCGATGCTTCTGCATTAACTCGTAATACGCAAACGATTGTTGTACAGGTTAACGGTAAACTTCGCGGTAAACTTGAAGTTTCTGTTGATATTTCTAAAGAAGATCTATTAGCTCAAGCTAAGGCCCTTCCAGAAGTTCAACAATTCTTAACAGGACCAACAAAGAAAGAAATTGTGGTTCCAAATAAATTAGTTAACCTCGTGGTTTAATTAAAGTTATTAATGAGAGGATCAAGCATGCACTTTGCCAAACGTTTAGCCGCTGTTGTTTTAACCTTAGGCCTTAGTGCAGGCTTAGTCGGGTGTGGATTTCATTTAAAAGGAACCAACCCGACTGCAACTCCGCTTGTTTATAAAAAGTTAAGCCTTGAGTTACCAGCTAAAACTGATGATTTAGAAACCCAGTTAAAAGTTTATTTGGCTGCAAATGGTGTTCAACTCAGCAATGATAATGATGCCTATGTACTCCGTGTTTTAGAATACACACCACGTCGTCAGCTTTTAAACGGAAAACTAACGGAAGTATTATTACGCTTAACCGTAACCTTCCAGATTGAAGATCGTCAAGGTAACAAAATTACTGAACCACGTTCATTAACTGCATCTCGTAGTTATCAATATGATCTTGCAACGGTTAACACCGAAAATCAGCAAGAATCTTATTTACAACGTATTGTAATTGATGACATTGCACAACAAATTACTCGTCAGATTTCAGCAAACCGCTTACCAAAAGCTCAACCTTAATCTCCAGTTTTATCAGCAATGAAAATTGACTATTTGCAAGCCTTAAAACGCATTCCGGAAGCACGGGGTGCGTGGATTTTACATGGCCAAGAACCTTTGCTGGAACAAAATTTATTAGATGCTTTTCGTAAAAGTTGGCAACAAAAAGAAATTGAAAGACAGCGCTACGATATTAGTAGTGTAAGCGACTGGAAAAATGTTTTTAACGCTCTTAACAGCTTATCTTTATTTTCTCAGCAGCTTGCCATTGAAGTACATGGCAATATAAAGCCTGACGCAAATGGGCTAAAACAACTTAAAAGTTATATCCAACATAATGAAACTAACTTACTTTTAATTGTTTTACCTAAACAAGATAGTAGTAGTTTAAAGTCTGCTTTTTTCCAAGTTGTTGAAGCAAATGGTGTTGTCGTTGCCCTTACGGCAAACTATCCGCAAGACCGCCAAAGAATTTTATCTGCCGAAGCAGAGAAACTTGAAATTCAACTCGATAATGATGCCTGGCAATGGCTCATGCAGCATCATGAACATAATTTGCTCGCAGCTAAAAATAGCTTGATGCGTGTAAGAGATACTTTTCCAGACCAACAACTGATTCAAATTGAACAGTTGTATGCTTGTTTACAAGATCAGTCTCGTTACACCACTTACGATTTAAGCGATGCTTTATTAGAAGGTAATCTCGCTCAGTCCATTAAGATTTTTCAATATTTAATTGCAGCTGGTGAGCCAGAAAGTCTGATCTTATGGACACTAAGTAAAGAAATGCGTTTATTGATGCAATTATTTGAGCAGCCTCATAATGCATTACAACTTGGTATCTGGAAAACAAAGGTTGGTTTATATCAACAAGCTTTAAGAAGATTAAATCCTCAACAGTTTTTAGGCTGGTCTACCCTTCTATTGCAAGTTGATGCGGCAATTAAAGGAATGTCGAATGAAAATGCCCAACATTTGATGCAGCAAGCGATTGCTGAATTATGTGGGAAAACACTATTTATACAATAATTCGGCCGAATCATTTTTCTTCATTCCTGAAATATCATAAAAATTCACGTTTTATCCTCATTTCGCTTTTATACTAAATTAAATTTTAGACTTTTCGACCTCTCGCCATGCCAAAAATAAAGCCAATCAAACTTGTTATTATCATCGTCTGTATAGCCATTATTGCTGTATTAGCTTGGAAATTTTTAAAGCCTAAAGAGCAGCAGCCTCAATATATTACAGCTGAGGTAACACGCGGAGATATTGAAAATAATGTCCTTGCAACAGGTACACTTGATGCAACCAAACTGATTAGTGTGGGTGCACAGGTATCTGGTCAGGTCAAAAAGATGTATGTACAGTTGGGCGATCAAGTGAAACAAGGTCAACTTATCGCACAAATTGACTCAACCACCCAAGAAAATAGTTTAAAAACTTCTGATGCGAATATTAAAAATTTAGAAGCGCAGCGCCTTCAACAAGTTGCTTCTTTAAATGAAAAACAACTTGAATACCGCCGTCAGCAACAAATGTATGCGCAAGATGCAACGCCTCGTGCAGATTTAGAATCGGCTGAGGCAAGCTATAAAACAGCTCAGGCGCAAATTAAAGCATTAGATGCACAGATCGAATCTGCAAAAGTGACAAAATCTACGGCACAAACCAATATTGGTTACACACGTATTGTTGCTCCAACTGATGGTACCGTTGTCGCGATTGTGACCGAAGAAGGCCAAACTGTAAACGCAAACCAAAGCGCTCCAACAATTGTCAAAATTGCAAAGCTACAAAACATGACGATTAAGGCGCAGGTGAGTGAAGCTGACATTATGAAAGTTGAAAAAGGACAACAGGTTTACTTTACAACTTTAGGTGATGAAACTAAGCGCTATGCAACATTACGTCAGATTGAACCAGCTCCAGACTCAATTTCTAGTGAATCAACAAGTACAACAAGCTCAACAACCAGTTCAGCTGTTTACTATAATGCGTTATTCGATGTGCCAAATACTGATGGTAAATTGCGTATTGATATGACAGCACAAGTTTATATCGTATTAGATTCAGCTAAAAATGCCCTACTTGTTCCTTCATCAGCACTGAGTTCTAAACAATTTTCAGGCCAAAGAAAATCTGGTCAATCTACAGATAAAGCTGCTTCGACTCCAAGTGCAGAAAGAAAAAATTCAGGTAGTGGTGTTCGTTTAGAACGTTTAAATTTAACTGCTGAACAAAAACAACTGGTTGAACAAGGTAAATTAACGTTAAGTGTTGTACGTGTATTACAAGCCGATGGCACAACTAAACCAACTCAGATTTTGGTGGGTATTAACAACCGTGTAAATGCGCAAGTTCTTGCGGGCTTAAAACAAGGTGATCAAGTTGTGATTGCCGATAGTGCAGATACTTCTGCTGCATCAGCAAATAGTAGTAATAACCGTCGCCGTAGTGGCCCAATGGGAATGTAAGCATGACAAAACAAGCTTTGCTTGAAGTCAGCAATCTAGTCCGGGAATTCCCTGCTGGCGAAAGCACGATACAAATTTTAAAAGGTATTGACCTGACCATTTACGAAGGCGAACTGGTTGCCATTGTCGGTCAATCTGGTTCTGGTAAATCGACCCTCATGAATATTTTGGGGTGTTTGGACCGACCTACGAGTGGTAGTTACAAGGTTAATGGACAAGAAACAGGTAAACTTGAGCCAGATCAACTCGCTCGACTACGCCGTGAATATTTTGGTTTTATTTTCCAGCGCTACCATTTATTAGGTGATTTATCTGCTGAAGGTAACGTAGAAGTTCCAGCTGTTTATGCAGGTGTTACCCCTTCTGAACGTAAACAACGCGCAACGGCTTTACTGACCGAATTAGGTTTAGGTACTAAAACCCTCAATAGACCAAGCCAACTTTCTGGTGGTCAGCAGCAACGTGTTTCTATTGCCCGTGCGCTGATGAATGGCGGTGACGTTATTCTGGCAGATGAACCAACAGGGGCGCTTGACTCTCATAGTGGTGTTGAGGTGATGCGTATTTTGCGTGAACTCAATGCCGCAGGTCACACTATTATTTTAGTCACCCACGATATGCAAGTTGCAAAAAATGCGACTCGCATTATCGAGATTAGTGACGGAGAAATTATTAGTGACCGCCCTAATGTTCCAGATCAAGCAGCTGAACCAATCAAATCTGATCCTGATGCAGCGCCTGCTTTGCAAGGTAAACAGAAGAAAGGTAAAAGTATTTCTGCATGGCGTTCTACTTTAGACCGTTTATCTGAAGCCTTTCAAATGGCTTTACTGTCTATGAATGCCCACCGCATGCGTACTTTTTTAACCATGCTGGGGATCATCATTGGTATTGCATCGGTTGTTACGGTTGTCGCATTAGGTAAAGGCTCTCAACAGCAAATTTTAAGCAATATTAGCAGTCTGGGAACAAATACGATTACGGTATTTCAGGGCCGTGGTTTTGGTGACAACTCTAAAACTGCAAGTTTTAAAACCTTGGTACCTGCCGATGCTGATGCGTTAATGACTCAACCGTATGTTAGTGCAGTCAGCCCAATCGTCAGCACATCCAAAACCATGCGTTATCAACAAAATGAAGCGAACGCGACCATTAATGGTGTGAGTAATGATTATTTCGATGTGAAAGGTTTGGTCTTTAAAGATGGACAAACTTTTGATCAACGTAGTGTCCGTGATCGCTCACAGGATGTGGTCATTGATACCAATACTCAAAAGCAGTTCTTTAGTGACGGTACCAACCCAATCGGTCAAGTAGTGTTACTTGGTAGTGTACCTGCTCGTATTATTGGTGTGGTTGAGCCACAAACAAGCGGCATGGGTTCAGATGACACGCTAAATGTCTATATGCCTTATACAACCGTAATGAGCCGTATGTTAGGACAATCTAATGTACGTAATATCGTGGTTCGTATTAATGACAAATATTCAACTGCTGCCGCAGAAAATGCGATTGTGAATTTATTAACCCAGCGCCATGGTGCACAAGATATTTTCACCATGAACAGTGACAGTATCCGTCAGACTATTGAGAAAACAACCAGCACGATGACCCTTCTGGTTTCAGCAATTGCCGTAATTTCATTGGTCGTTGGTGGTATCGGGGTAATGAATATTATGTTGGTTTCGGTGACTGAACGTACTCAGGAAATTGGCGTACGTATGGCCGTAGGTGCGCGTCAAAGTGATATTTTGCAGCAATTCCTGATTGAAGCAATTTTAGTATGTTTAATTGGTGGTGTGCTTGGCGTCTTATTGTCGCTTGGACTTGGACAACTTATTAATAAATTTGCTGGCGGTAACTTTAGTGTAGCTTATTCAAGCACTTCTATTATTGCCGCATTTGTCTGTTCAACACTGATTGGTGTCGTATTTGGTTTCTTGCCTGCCAAGAATGCCGCGAAACTTGACCCTGTTGCCGCACTATCACGAGAATAAGGAAAATTGCATGTCTTTCTCTATGACTAAACTCAGCACAGCACTTCTTCTCACAGGTTCTCTTGTAGGATGTGCAGCTGTAGTAAAAACACCTTATGAAACACCTGCAGTACAAGTTCCGGGTAGTTTTCAGTATGACACAGCAAAAACAAAAACCATGTCTGCCGATCAATATTCTGACCGTTGGTGGACACTCTTTAACGACGCACAGCTCAATCAGCTTGTAAGCAATGTATTAGAGCGTAACAGTGATTTAGCAGTTGCAGGTATTGCTTTAAAGCAAGCCCGTCTACAAGCTGATTTAACCGCTAATAAGCAAGGCTTGCGAACTAGCTCTAGTGTTTCTACTGGACATTCTTTCGATTTAAATTCGGGAGATGACAGTGCTAATGGTCTTTCCATGAGTGCGGGAGTAAGCTATGAGCTTGATTTGTTTGGCAAGCTTGCACGCCAAACCGAAGCAAGTAAATGGGAAGCTTTAGCGACAGAACAAGATTTACAAGCTACTGGGCAAAGTTTAATTGCAACTACTGCCAAACTTTATTGGCAACTGGGTTATTTAAATGAGCGTTATACAACCGCACAGCAAAGTCTAGCAACCTCTCAAAAGCTTTATGACTTGGTGCAGATTCAATATAAAGCTGGCGCTGTTTCAGGTGTAGATCTGACTCAAGCAGAACAATCGGTACAAAGCCAGAAAGCGAGTTTAAGCCAGATTGAACAACAATTGGTTGAAACACGTACAGCTATTGCAGTGCTATTACATGAGCCATTGCAACAATTGAACATTCAAGAGCCAAAGCGTTTACCACGCACTGCTCTACCTGCAATTGGTGCTGGTTTACCTGCCGATATTTTATCGCGCCGCCCTGATTTGCAAGCGAGTGAGTTACGTTTAAGAAAAGCATTAGCGACTAAAGATGCTACTAAGGCGAGCTACTATCCATCGATTAGCTTAACCAGTAGTTTGGGCTCAAGCAGCACATCGTTAACAGAGTTATTACGTAACCCTGCCCTCACGCTTGGGGCGAGTTTGAGCTTACCGTTTTTGCAATATAACGATATGAAAAAAGATATCGCGATTAGCAATCTGGATTATGAAAAAGCGATTATTCAATATCGTCAAACGCTTTATCAGGCTTTTGCTGATGTAGAAAATGCTTTATCGAGTCGTACAGAACTCGACAAACAAGTAGCGTTACAAGAGCGTAATGTTGAACTTGCAGAAAAAACTGAACGTTTAACAGAAGTCCGTTATCGCTATGGTGCTGTTGCATTAAAGACTCTTCTCGATGCTCAGCAAACCACACGTACTGCACGATTAAGTCTCGTTGAAACCAAGCAAAGCCAATACAACGCTTATGTCACTCTGATGCAAGCTTTAGGTGGTTCACCTGTAAAAGAACTGCCGCAATAACTTGCGCCCATAAAAAAAGCCGTAGTCCTTTAACTACGGCTTTTTTTATGCCTGAATAAATTTCAAAACTTATTCATCATCCATCATGCTTTGGCTCATACCTACAGTATTGAAACCAGCATCTACATATAGAATTTCACCAGTAATACCTGAAGCCCAAGGTGAACATAGGAATAACGCTGCGTTACCTACTTCTTCAATGGTTACATTACGCTTTAATGGTGCAACTTTTTCATTAGCATCTAACATTTTACGGAAAGATTTAATACCAGAAGCAGCCAAAGTACGGATTGGACCCGCAGAAATCGCGTTTACACGGATACCATCAACGCCAAGGCTTGATGCTAAATAGCGAACACCAGCTTCTAAAGACGCTTTTGCCATACCCATAACGTTATAGTTAGGCATAACGCGCTCAGAACCTTGGTAAGTCAAAGTTAATAAACAACCTTGGCGAGCTTGTAATAGAGGTTTTGCAGCACGTGCCATTGCAACAAAGCTGTATGCACTGATGTCATGAGCAACTTTAAAACCTTCACGGTCAGTCACGTCAGTAAAATCACCATCAAGTGTATGTGCAGGTGCGAAGCCAATTGAGTGTACAACACCGTCTACACCATCCCAATGTTTTGCAAGTTCTGCAAATGCATTATCAATTTCAGCATCAACAGCAACATCACATGGAAACACAAGCTTAGAACCGAATTGCTCAGCAAATTCATCCACACGTTTTTTTAATTTTTCGTTTGGATAAGTAAACGCAAGCTCTGCACCTTCACGGTGTAATGCTTGGGCAATACCAAAAGCAATTGATAATTTACTAGCAACGCCTGCAATCAAAAAGCGCTTACCTGCTAAAAGTCCTTGTGTCATGCCGATCTCACTCAAAACAATTTCAAGCATAATGCCAATATTCGGCGGTTTTCGAAATTGCATAATGCATCTTTTTTCAAAAATCGCACGAAAAAAATCGCTCCTGATAAGGAGCGACTTCTAGATGAATTCAATCTTAGTCGTCAGACAGTAAGCCTAGTAAACGTAAGAAAGAAATATACATCCATACTAAAGTTGCAAGTAATGCGATACCACACAACCATTCCATGAATTTTGGTGCACGATAAGCTGCATTAGTTTCAATTAAATCAAAATCTAAAATCAGGTTAAGTGAAGCAATGACAGCGACAAATGCAGCAAAACCAATACCTAACCAGTTACTTTCAAAAATATAAGGAACGCTTGAACCAAAAGCTAAACGCATGACCATCTGCACGATAAATACAATAAAGATTGCCAAAGATGCAGAGATTACAACTGACTTAAACTTTTCAGTTGCGCGGATAATTTGGAATTTATATAAACCAAACATCACCAAAGTGGTGACAAAGGTTGCTAATAAAGCCTGAAGTGGAACACCTGGGTATTTCAACTGGAAAGTAAACGAAATACCACCTAAAAAAGCCCCTTCAAATAAGGCATACGGAATTGCCAATGTTGGCGCAGTCGTTGGTTTAAACGTTGTAATTAAAGCTAAAACCAAGCCACCAATTGCACCCACAATTGAAGCCGCGTAAGCAATACCAACATTTGCAGTAAAGGCTGCATAGAAAAATAAAGCGACACCCACCGCAGCTGCAATGACCGTCAACATAACAGATTTTTGAATCGCACCTTGCACAGTCATCGGTTGACTATAGTCACTGACCGTTTCAACGCGAGTCAGTATCGGGTTATTACTTTGCATAAATGCTCTCTTTTTATAATAAAAATTTAAAACATCATTTTAAGCAAAATGAATATGAAAGCCAAATTAAGCAATTGGCATTATTGTAACAATGTCCTTTATACAATAAAAAAGAGGCATAAGCCTCCTTTCATATCACGTCTACAATGTAATCAATCTTTACCATCAGTATTCATAATAAAGAAATATTCGCGGTAATATTTCAACTCTGAAATTGAGTCACGAATATCATCCATTGCCAAATGAGATGCATTCTTTTTCAGGCCACTCATAATTTCAGGGCGCCAGCGTTTTGAAAGCTCTTTTACCGTAGATACATCAAGATTACGGTAGTGGAAATACTGCTCAAGTTCAGGCATAAGACGGTGTAAGAAACGGCGATCCTGACAGATTGAGTTACCGCACATTGGTGAAACTTTTGGATTCACCCATTTTTTTAGGAATTCTAAAGTTTGTAACTCAGCATCACGGGCTGTTAATTTACTGCGACGAACTCGTTCAATCAAACCAGACTGCCCATGTTGACGAGTGTTCCATTCATCCATTGCATTTAAAATACGATCAGGTTGATGAATAGCCAAAACTGGACCTTCGGCAAGTACATTTAAATGATCATCTGTAATAATTGTTGCGATTTCAATAATTTGGTCATTATCGGTATCTAATCCGGTCATTTCCAGATCAATCCAAATTAATCGTGTATTTAAAGTACTGCTCATGAATGTACGTTCTAAAATGCCGTAAAAACATCAATAGTAGCAAATTTCTTGCTTCCGCGCTGTAATTCTATAGCTGCTTCATGCTATTTTTGCGGTCTTCAAACAATGGTTTTTTTGGGATATGAATGGCTTTAATTCGTAAGCGTCGTTTAACTGAACAACAGCAACGTCGTATTGAAAAACAGCATAAAACTCGCCAAGAAGAGATCGATACTTCACAGGATCTAGACGGACTCGTTGTACAACATTATGGCCGTCAACTTGAAGTACAAGCCCTCTCTGTGCCTGAACATCACCCAGAAAAACCACAAGTTGCCGAAGGAGAACCAGAACCATTCTGGAAGCCGATCGAGCTCAATAGTGTTTGGCGTTGCCATACCCGAACTAACCTTGAGTTACTTGTAACTGGTGATCGTGTTAAATGGCAGGCAGACCCAAATACTGGTTTAGGCATTATCACAGCCATTCACCCACGTACATCTTTACTTACCCGCCCTGACCGCTATCACAAAGTTAAACCAGTGGCCGCGAATATCAGTTTGATTGTGATTGTATTTTCACCGCTTCCTGAACCCGCTCCAACATTAATCGATCGATATTTAGTTGCTTGTGCAGATGCAAACATTCCTGCTCTTTTGGTCCTCAATAAGTCTGATTTACTCACTGAAAATGACCCAATTCTTACCCTATTAGAAGAATATAAAACCTTGGGTTATGAGGTGATGATTTGTCAGTCCAAGAAGGGAGATATCTCTGCTTTATCTGAGCGTTTAGATGGTGAAACCGTAGCATTTGTAGGGCAATCCGGCGTAGGAAAAAGCTCTTTAATTAATGTGCTCATTCCAGATGCAGAGCAAAAAACTAATGTTATTTCTGAAAACTCTGCACTTGGACAACATACGACAACCTCTACGCGCTTAATCAACTTCGGGAAAAATGGTGCCTTAATTGATTCTCCGGGAATTCGTGAGTTTGGGCTTTGGCATCTCGATTTAGAAAAAATTCGTATGGGCTTTCCTGACATTGCAGCACATCTAGGATCTTGCCAATTCCGTAATTGCACACATACTCATGAAAAGAATTGTGGGCTTAAACAGGCCGTTGAAGCGGGTGAAATTTTGCCACGACGACTAGATAGCTTTTTGCGTTTAATCGATGAGATTCAAGAAGCGCAGCAAAAAAACTGATTTTCTGCCCTATTTGCCCTTGAAGTGGTGATTTTGATCACCATCTATATACGCTATACTCTAGGTCAATTTTGTTTTTTAATTTTTTAGGTGACTTGTGGAACGCTGGTTAGAGTTTATGGGGAATCACCCCATTTTGTTTGGTACGCTCGGAGTCTTGATCGTGTTGTTCTTCATTTTTGAAGGTCAACGTAATGGTCGTAAAATTTCTCCACAGTCGCTTGGTATTTTAGTGAAAGCGAAAAATGCTCTTTTGATTGACTTACGCGATAGCAAAGATTTCCGCGAAGGTCACATTAGTGGTAGTCGCAATATTCCATATAGCCAAATCGCAAGTCATGCTGACGAATTAAAAGCAAGTGACCGTCCATTGGTATTTATTTGCAACTTGGGGCAAGTTGCTGGAAGTGCTTTGCAAAAAGTTGCTCACCACGATAGCTATCGTCTTGATGGTGGTATTAGTAACTGGAAAGCACAAGGCTTACCTCTTGTTAAAAGCAAACCCAAAGCTTAAGGAGAATTATCATGGCTGCAAATGTCATTGTTTACTCAACTTCTGTATGCCCGTATTGTGTTCGTGCTAAACAGTTACTTGAGCGTAAAGGTGTTGCTTATAAAGAAGTAAATCTTTCTGTTGAAGCACCAGAAGTACGTGTTGAATTAATGCAACGCACAAATCATCGTACTGTCCCACAAATTTTCATTAACGATCAGTTTATCGGTGGTTTTGACCAACTTTATGCTTTAGAGCGTGAAGGTAAACTCGACGAATTATTGGCTTAACATCGCATCCATATTAAGGAAAAAACAATGAGCGAAGAACAACAAGTTCAACCACAATTAGCTTTAGAGCGTATTTATACAAAAGATATTTCTTTTGAGGTTCCTGGGGCGCAGGTTTTTACTAAACAATGGCAACCTGAACTTAATATCAATCTTTCTTCTGCTGCAGAAAAGATTGACCCAACTCACTTTGAAGTTTCTTTAAAAGTTGTGGTACAAGCCGATAACGACAACGAAACAGCATTCATTGTAGATGTAACTCAATCAGGTATTTTCTTGATCGACAACATTGAAGAAGAGCGTTTACCTTATATTTTAGGCGCATACTGCCCAAATATTTTGTTCCCGTTCTTACGTGAAGCTGTAAATGATTTAGTAACTAAAGGTAGCTTCCCACAGTTACTTCTTACTCCAATCAACTTTGATGCAGAGTTCGAAGCGAATATGCAACGTGCTCAAGCTGCTGCTGTTGAAGGTCAAGCTTAATTTTTTAGCTTCTCCTTTTAATAAAAAAACCGCGTATTACGCGGTTTTTTTATGTGTGCTATTTAGATTATTAAAGATCAAGTGAGTGAAGCTGAATAGACGGAAATTGAAAACCACGGCAAGATAACTCTGAACGCCATGCAACGGTTAATATCATATTGCCAACAATAAAATTCTGATAAGCAAATGTCCCATTAAGTGGGTGAGAACAGACTCCACCATGATCAGTAGAATGTGCCTGAGTATTTAACGTATTTAAATCTAAACGTATACCTAATCCTGAAGCTTTTAAAACAGCTTCTTTAATGGTCCAGACTTTGAACCAATATTCTCTATCTTGTTCTAAGCTTAGCCATGTTTCATATTCATCGGGATGAAAGGCATGTTTTGCTAAAGCGTCTAAGCGCACATTTCGATCCAGTTCCTCAACATCTACGCCAATATCTTTAACATGTTCGCTCATGGCTAAAGCGTAGTATTGTTGGCTATGTGAGTGATTAAAATGCAAAGTGTGATTCAATAAATAAGGTTTACCATGTTCATGCTTGGCAAACTCCAATTCCATTGAATTGAGTTGTAATTTCTCTGCAATCAGTCTATTTCTGACACTCTGTATTTGTTGTTTTTTATAATGATTAAATGAACGGAAATCAGGAAAATCTTGTTGTTCTTTATTTAAAAACTTATTAAGTTTTACTATATAAACATCTATATATTTACTATTCATCCTATTAATCCGAACCCTTCATAACTCAAAGCTAAAATTAACAACGTGCCTATAAATTATTAGCTAATAAAATAAAAAACCCAAAGAAAACTTTGGGTTTTTGGACAGTAAAAAACTTAACGATTAAATTTTTTCTCTGCTTTCTTAAATTTCTGAATATAACGACGGCGACGTGCAGCAGTACGTTCATCAACCTGACTCTTACGACCTTCAAACGGGTTTTCAGAAGTTTTAAAGTCAATACGAACGGGCGTACCTTCAAGTTTATATACTTTACGGAACACGTTTTCTAAGTAACGACGATAATCGGCAGGTGTCTTATCAACCTTATTACCATGAATCACGATAGTCGGTGGGTTCTGTCCACCCATATGTGCATAACGCATTTTAATACGACGACCGCTAATCATTGGTGGTTGATGAGCTTCTGTCGCATCACTCAAAATTTGAGTCAATTTAGCTGGTGATACTTTTAAGTTCGCAGACTCATAAGCACGGTGGATAGAAGGATATAAATCACCTACCCCAGTTCCATGTAAAGCAGAAATTAAATGGATTTTTGCCCATGGAATAAAGTCAAAACGACGTTCAACATCAAGCTTACATTGCTTGCGGTCGTATTCAGACATGTTATCCCATTTGTTGATGGCAATAACCATGGCACGACCAGCTTCAAGTGCATAGCCAATTAAATGTAAGTCTTGCTCAACAATACCTTCACGCGCATCGACTACAACTACTACAACATGTGCATCTTTCATGGCTTGCAAAGTTTTAACAATTGAGAACTTCTCAATCATTTCATCAACTTTACCTTTACGACGCACACCCGCTGTATCAATTAAAGTGTATTTACGGCCTTCACGCTCAAAAGGAATGTAAATAGAGTCACGAGTTGTACCTGGTTGGTCAAATGCCACCACACGGTCTTCACCAAGCAAACGGTTGACCAGTGTTGACTTACCAACGTTAGGACGACCAATAATTGCTAAGCGTAAACCAGTATCTTTGTCATGCTCTTCTGGATTTTCATCTTCTGGAACTTCTGCAAGTACATCTTCCAGCATTTGCTGTACGCCACGACCATGGCTCGCTGCAACTTGTAATGGTTCACCCATACCAAGTTTGTAGAACTCAACCAACGCTGCTTCAGCATGAACACCATCTACCTTGTTCGCAACAAGATAAATTTTCTTGCCTAAAGTACGTAGTTCACGAGCAATTTGCTCATCAGAAGCTAACAATCCAGCACGAGCATCAACCACAAAAATAATAATATCTGCTTCATTGATCGCTGTTTTTGACTGCTCGGCCATGTAGTTATCGATACCGCCTTCACTCTCACCGATACCACCAGTATCAACAACAATGAAAGACTTATTTTGATAAGTCGCATCACCATATTTACGGTCACGAGTCAGACCCGCGAAGTCGGCTACAAGTGCATCACGACTCTTGGTAATCTGGTTAAATAACGTTGATTTTCCGACATTCGGACGACCAATGAGCGCAATAACGGGTTTCATACAATAACCTTAATTCAAGACCAGCCATATCTCATGGCATGAGCATTAGAAACAATACAGGAGATATATTTTAAGGTCAGATATGACCATAATAAAAGACGGGGCTTTGAACTGATTTAATTCAAACACCCCGATATTTTTTAACAGCGTAATTTGTTAAGCGGCTATTTTAGCACAAGCAAACGAAATTAACGATTCTGCCAAATACTTAAATCGCCTTTTCTGGTCGAAACGTAAAGTTGGTTCTCAATAACACGTAATGTATTGACCTCACCGCTTGTTTTTGAACGACCAATCAACTTACCTGTTGCAGGATCAACAAGATGTAAAACGCCATCTAAATCACCAACAATAAGGTCCGATCCCAACACAACAGGGTTACTTAAATGACGGTTTAATAAACTATCATTTTGCCAAACTTGTTCACCTGTCGTTAAATCATAAGCCGTTAACTTGCCATCAGTTGATGAAACAAATACTTTATTGTCATAAACTTCTGGACGCTTCGTGCTGCTTGAGTCTTCACTCCAAACTACACGTTGAGAAGCTAGATCAGTTACGGTCACTTGTCCTTGGAAACTAGTAGTTACCATAAACTGTCCAGCAACAGTAGGATCACCATCGATATCAATCAAACGTTGAATATCAGAACGGCCTTCACTTACCGCAACACGACGTTGGAAACGTGGAATACCACTAATCGTATCAATTGCATAAACATAAGCATTCGCAGATGCGATTAATACAGTACGTGGGTCAAGGCTCACAGGTGATGCTTGACCACGTAAACTAAATTGGACATTTGGTAATTTATAAGCCCAAACTTGCTGGCCTGAAGCAGCATCATGCGCAAATACAGTACCGTCGTTTGCAATGGTGATAACGCGTCCAGACTGAACTAAAGAAGGACTTAATAGTGCACCAGATAACTGCGCAGTCCACTTTTGTTCACCTGTTGCCTGATCTAAAGCAAAAAGTTGACCTTTACTATTACCAACAACAACAATTCCTTCAGCAGCTTCAACACCAGAGCTCAAGCCTAATTTGCTGACCTTTTTCTCCCAAATGCGTTGCTTGCCACGATATGCAGCGACCTCACCTTTTGGGTCAAGCGTAAAGACCACGCCCTCACTTGCATCAAGCTGCAAACGTAACGGATCTGCCTTATCAGTAGAAGAAACACTGCGCGAAAACACGGGTACTAGAGTCTTTTTCGACTCAGTCAATTTCGGTAGTGGATTTGGTTTTGCTTCTTTTACTTTGTTGCTAGAACATCCCACCAGTACAGCTGATGTGATTGCAATTGCCAAAGGCAGTTTGAATTTCTGATTCATTAAGACTCTTCCACCTGTGTTTCCAAAATTGGGCGCTCAATCTGTGGATCTTCAACTAAAACGCCAACACTTTCGAGTTTAATTTGTAAAATTTGTCGTTCTTGTTTACGTTCCAGTAACGAATCCCATGCAGCTTGATACGCTTTTTTAGCAGAATCAATATCTTTCTTAGCAACAAAGATATCGCCACGTAACTCTTCTACTGTTGCTTTAAACGCAGGATCGACGTTACCAGACAAAGTTTTCAGTGCTTCATCATATTTGTTTTGCGCCAATTGTGCATCTGCTAAACGCAATTTTACAACCTGAATCAAACCTTCATCTTTTACTTTTGAATTTTCGACTTTCTTCAATGCTTTTTCAGCAGCAGCATAGTCTTGTTTTTCATAAGCTAATTTTGCTAATACAAACTGAGTCTGTATCGCCTGAACAGAATCGATATCATCTTTTACGATTTTATCTGCCGATGCTGTTACCGAAGTTAGAGCATTAGGATTATCAGCACTTGCATTTGCTTCATCCATTAACTGCTGTACTTTTGCAGTTTCTGTCTGGCTGCTCGCAAGATTTCTTTTTTGCCAGTATTCCCACCCAAAAAAGGCAATCAATGCAATGAGAATCCCGCTAATCATGGCAGAACCATATTTTTTGGCGAACGACTTTAAGCTGTCGAATTGTTCTTCATCACTTACACTCATGTGATTGTCCTTTTCCAGATGTTTCAGTTTATTTTGTAAATTTTTCGATTAAGAATGGTACAAGCTCAGCCAGCGCAACTTGAGACTGCTCAGCTGTTGCTAACTCTTTGATAGCAAGCTGCTGCGCTTCCCATTCACGCTCACCTAAAATCATGGCGTAAACTGCCCCAGCCTGATCAGCTTTTTTCATCTGACTCTTCATGCTGCCTTGTGAACCTGTTTTGATTCGAATACTGCTATTTGCAGCTTCTAACTGGTCACGTAATTGTTCTGCTAAAATCAAAGCTTTAGTTTGATAAGCAGGTTCTGCAACCAAGAAGACTTCACAATCACGAATAACTTGAGCTTGTTCAACTTGCTCAAGTAGAAGCAATAAACGCTCCATACCCATCGCAAAACCAACAGCAGGTACAGATTGATCTGGCTTACCTTTTAGCTGACCAACTAAACCGTCGTAGCGACCGCCGGCACACACAGTACCTTGCGAACCTAAAGCGGTAGTTGTCCATTCAAAAACGGTTTTATTGTAGTAATCCAGACCACGCACTAATTTTTGATTAATGACAAATTGGATGCCAGCAGCTGTCAAATAATCTTGTAACTGCTTAAAATGATCCAAGCTTTCGTCTTTCAAGAAGTCATGTAATTTCGGCGCATTTTCTAAAATTTTCTGAGTAGATTCAATTTTAGAATCTAAAATACGTAATGGATTCGTTGTTAAACGGCGTTGTGAATCTTCATCCAACGCATCTTTATGCTCGTTTAAAAACGCAACCAAAGCATTACGATACTCTGTACGCTCATCAGTTTCGCCCAAAGTATTTAACTCAAGCTGAACCTTATCAGCAACGCCCATACGTTTCCATAAACGAGCGGTCAACATAATCAATTCAGCATCAATATCAGGAGTCGCAACACCGAAAGTTTCCACACCAAACTGGTGGAACTGGCGGTAACGTCCTTTTTGTGGCTTCTCATAACGGAACATAGGTCCCATATACCACACGCGTGGCGTAGCACCGCGCAACAAATTATGTTCAACTAAGGCACGAACACAACCTGCTGTACCTTCCGGACGTAAGGTTAATGACTCTGGTGGATTACCTTTGTCGAAAAAGGTATACATTTCTTTTTCAACAATATCGGTAGCATCACCAATAGCACGTTTAAACAAGCCCGTTTGTTCAACGATCGGCAAACGAATTTGTTGATATCCATAAGCATCCATTAAAGATGCTAAATGTTGCTCGAGACGTCTCCACGCTACTGTTTGCGTTGGCAAGATGTCATTAAAACCTTTGATTGCGACGATTGAACTCATGATGAACTACGAATAATTTCTTTAGATTTAGCTT
Source organism: Acinetobacter sp. GRABPA_MV_2 (assembly GCF_056725885.1). Lineage (NCBI taxonomy): Bacteria > Pseudomonadati > Pseudomonadota > Gammaproteobacteria > Moraxellales > Moraxellaceae > Acinetobacter > Acinetobacter sp. GRABPA_MV_2. Next base: position 116,479 of record NZ_JBWZNA010000008.1, on the reverse strand, counting down.
CTTCAAGCTCTTGGACACGTTGACGAACCATAGTTTCGATTTCATCAACCAATTGATCGGTATCGATTAAATGGCTTTTTTCACCATTACGATAAACCAATGAGCGAGGCGCTGCCCCGACAACCCCGATATCAGCTTCTTTTGCTTCACCCGGGCCGTTTACTTTACAGCCAATTACCGACACATCCATTGGAGTACGAATATCTTCTAAACGCTCTTCCAACGCTTGCATTACCTGAATAACATTAAATTCTTGGCGAGAACAACTTGGGCAAGCAATAAAGTTAATACCGTTAGAGCGAAGCCCTAGCGATTTTAAAATATCAAAACCAATTTTGATTTCATCTTCCGGTTCGGCGGCAAGCGAAATACGCATCGTATCGCCAATACCTTCCATCAACAATCCGCCAAGGGCAATCGCTGACTTCACAGTACCTGTACGGTAAATACCAGCTTCAGTCACACCTAAATGTAATGGGTTATCAATTTGCTTTGAGAGTAAACGATAAGCATCCATGGTTAAAAACACATTTGATGCTTTTACGCTGACTTTAAATTCATGGAAGTTGAGACGATCTAAAATATCAATATGACGTAGTGCTGATTCGAGCAGCGCCTCACCTGTAGGCTCGCCATATTTCTTTTGTAAATCTTTTTCTAAAGAACCCGCATTGACCCCAATACGCATAGAAATGCCATGATGACGCGCCGCAGCAACCACTTCACGCACTTTCTGATCTGAACCAATATTACCTGGGTTAATACGTAAACAGTCTGCACCATAATCTGCAACAGCTAGAGCAATTCTATGATCAAAGTGAATATCAGCCACTAATGGAACTGAAACACGTTTACGGATCGCGCCAAATGCTTCAGCAGCCTCCATAGATGGGACCGAAACACGCATAATATCAGCACCTGCATCAACGCAACGCTCAATTTGAGCAACGGTTGCATCGACATCGCAAGTTTCGGTATTTGTCATACTTTGCACGCTAATAGGTGCATCGCCACCGACATACACCGAACCAACACGGATTTTACGTGTTGGTCGACGTTTAATTGGGTTCTCTATCATTGTATCGCTCAACTCATGGTATTAGCGGGATAAACGGAATTCTGCTTTACCGTTTACCGTATATGGAGACAATGAAATCTGTTCTTGGTTTAGACTTAATGACACAGCCGTTGCATCATCAAGACGAATCTGGAATGGAGACTCACCAGTTAAGTTTAAAGTTGATGACTGACGACCTATCGCCAAAACTTTACCTGTTGCATCAACAATATGAACAGAAGTTGGTCGGTTAAAGTTTAACACCAATTGGTCACCCACTGTTGAGGTGGTAGCCCCCTGCATAGGTAAAACTTCAACATTCGATTGATTTACTTTAGGTAAATCAGCATCATCTTTCTTTGAAGTCCATTTTTGGACACCCATAACAAGCAATGACACAACAGCAAGAATTACAACAGCAAGAAGTGCGCGCTTTAACCATTTTTTATTACGATCACTATTAGAACCCGGGAGTTTACCCATGATTTTAATTGGTGAATTATTTAAGGCATGATTTGGTAACAGCCCAGTATCATTTGCATAAATCTCATCGAAACGCTGAATAATTGCGGTCGCGTCCGTATTTAAATATTTTGCATATGAACGGTAATAACCCTTAATGAAAGTCGCTTCCGGCAATGATTTATAGTCATCTTGCTCTAAAGCGGTCAAGGTCTTAACCGGCATATTTAAATCTGAAGAAACTTGCCCTAACTCTTTATTCTGAGCAACTCGAATTTGACGTAAATACTCACCAGGACGTTGAATATTTCCTAAAGCAGAAGTCGGTAAGCTTGAGCCAGTTGGCTGCTGTGAATTAGGATTTATTTCCATACGGCCTCAGTACTATACTGTAATTGCAAATAACGTTGATATTCTGGACTTTCCGGGAACAAGGCACGTAACTGGTTTACTAACACTTGCATTCCCATTTTATCCGCATTGGCTCGAGCCACTCTTACACCAATCCAAAGTGCTCTTGCACCCTGATTTTTCTGCCCCACTGTACGAACATATTGCTCATACATTTGTGTAGCAGCCGGAATCTGCTGCTGCAAATAAAAAATTTCCGCTAACTCTAACATTGAAATATAAGAATCGCGGTTAGCAAGGAGTGCTTGTTTGAATGTTTTTTCAGCATTCGCAACATCACCCAATTTTAAATAAATACGCCCCAGATTTTCTAATGCCTGATAGCGTTGGTCATAACCTAATGTTGCGCCAGCAATACGAAATTGCTCAACCGCATCATTATAACGCTCCATTTGATATAAATAAGTACCATAATTATTATGTGCTTGAGCATTATCCGGTTCAGATGAAATTGCTCGTTTGAAATAATGTTCTGCTTTTTCTAAATTGGGTTTGCTACCTTCTTGCTGTAGCAAAATACCCATCATCATATTTGCAGTAGCATCGCGGCTATCTACACTTAAAGCTTGATCAAGAGCTCGCTTTGCTAAGTCCAAGTCACCCGAACGGATATGTTCAGCAGCAAGTTGTGTACGCACCTTTACCGCTTTCTCTGGGTCTTTTTTTTGCGTATGCGTTGTCTGGCAACCACTTGCCAGAAATGCAACTGCAATCCCCATACATAAGACCGTTTTTAACTTTGGAATACTCAAAGCCTGCCCTCAATTTATCCTTGTGTACGCAAAATCTCTTGACGCTGTGTGACTTTTTTCTGCCACTGTTCTGCACGGCGGGTTCTGTCAGCCACCTGACCCACTAACTGTCCACATGCAGCATCAATATCATCACCACGTGTTTGACGAATCGTACACACAAATCCCGCATCAGACAAAGTTTTTTGGAACGAGATAATACGATTTCTGCTTGAGCGACCATATGGCGCATGCGGGAACGGGTTAAATGGAATCAAGTTAATTTTACTTGGTAAATTTTTTAATAATTTAATCATTTGCTGTGCATGTTCAGGCTGATCATTTACGCCTTCTAACATCACATATTCAATCGTTACATGTTTACGCGTACTTTCATTACCATCTTTGGCAATATAACGCTGACATGCTGCAATTAACTGAGCCAATGGATATTTTTTATTAATTGGCACAAGCTCATTACGTAATTCATCGTTTGGCGCATGTAAAGAAATGGCTAAAGCGACATCAATGTCTTTTGCAAGCTGGTCAATTTTCGGTACAACACCCGATGTCGATAAAGTCACACGACGTTTTGACATGCCATAAGCAAAGTCATCAAGCATAATCTGCATTGAGCTTAATACAGCATCATAGTTGAGTAATGGCTCACCCATGCCCATCATCACGACATTGGTCACTGAACGCTCACGCTCGGCAACAGGCACTTCTTCCATATAAGAATAGTTTGCCATCCAGAGTTGCCCAATAATTTCATCTGGCGTTAAATCACGTTGAAAACCTTGTTTACCTGTTGAACAAAATGAGCAATCTAATGCACAGCCCACTTGAGAGGAAATACAAAGCGTTTTACGTAACCCAGTTTTATCTTCCGCAGGAATTAATACAGTTTCAACTAAAGAACCTGCACCCTCACCTACGCGAAACACCCACTTACGTGTACCATCTTTTGAATAATGACGGTGAACCACTTCAGGTGCTTTAATTTCACAAATCTGTTCAAGCTTCGCACGTAGTTTGCCAGAAATATTGGTCATTTCAGCAAAGTCAGTAACAAAGTATTGATGTATCCATTTCATGACCTGTCCGGCACGAAACTTCTTCTCACCAATATCTTCAAAGAATTTTTCTAACTCAGGACGAGACATGCCGAGTAAATTCACTTTATTTTCGGCAGCAGGGATTACCGGCGTGGACGAAGATTGCTGCTGTCCATCAAGATTTTCAGATGAAACGACCACTGCAGAGCTCATGTGTATTTACCTAAACCATGTCAAAAAAACTGAAGATATTGTTCAAGAATCAAACAATATTCTCTTAAGAGAATAAAAAAACCAGATAAGTAGTATACCACTTATCTGGTTTGAATGCTTTCGATTAACGAGTGCGTGGGCAGATCTCGTTGTCAGCAAAGAAGTAAGCAATTTCACGCTCTGCAGAAGCAACTGAGTCAGAACCGTGAGCAGCGTTTTCGTCGATGCTTACAGCGAAGTCAGCACGGATAGTACCAGGAGCAGCTTCTTTAGGGTTTGTAGCACCTAAGATTTCACGGTGTGCAAGAACTGCGTTTTCACCTTCAAGAACAGATACTACAACTGGACCAGAAGTCATGAATGCAACTAAGTCACCAAAGAAACCACGTTCTTTATGCTCAGCATAGAAACCTTCAGCATCAGCTTGAGAAAGGTGTTTCATTTTAGTCGCAACAATTTTTAAACCCGCTTTTTCAAAACGAGCAAAAATTTCACCGATGTGGTTTTTAGACACTGCATCAGGTTTTACGATAGACAAAGTACGTTCAATAGCCATGAGTGGCTCCTTTATTTTAAGATTTAAACTTTAAAAAATTTGCCGCATTATACCGATGTCATAGGCAATAATCAGCTTTGAATGTGTAAAAGTTGCGATTTTTTCTACTGTTTTTAGCGAACTTCATCTATCCAGGCCATTTGAATGCCCTCTAGCAATCCTTCTGTCGATTTATTTGGGTCATCGCTGAAGTCTGGCAATGCGCACACCCATGCATGTAAATCTGTAAAACGGATCCATTGCGGATCAACTTCTGGATGTGCTTCTGACAATTCAATGGCAATATCAATCGTATCTGTCCAACGTAAGCCCATAGCGGCTCCTATCTGTTTAATCTGCTAAATCACGAACTGTGTACTTTAGCAAATCCACAAACCTAATCGATAGCTTAAGCTGATAAAAATTACCGATGCTTATAAAGCGATGTTCAATAATGGCGCCACAAAAATAATCATAGCCGCGACCGCTGCACCAATTAGCGCACCAACAATCACATCACTTGGGTAATGAAGACCCAGTACCATACGAGACAAAGCGACAAGCACCATAAATGGGAACATGGCTGCAAGCAGAACTGGCTGGATGTAACCCAATACAATTGTCACCATGACCGCATGAAGTGTGTGGCCTGATGGAAAACTAAAGTGATCAAGCGGTCTTTCACCAAGCACAATCACCTGATGCACCTGATAAGGACGTGGTCGCGTTGTCTTATGTTTTAAAAATTTATAAATTGCTGTGCCGACAGAACCACCTAGCAACAAGTAGATAATTTGCAAGCTATAGGTGATACCTTGCATGCCCCACACAATTGCCAGCATTAGATACCAAAACGGACCATCACCAACACGACTGATAATTTTGAAAAAAAGGGCAACACGCTGTGAGTGAGAGAAATTGTTCAGATATAAACAGCCTCTCAAGTCTAAATCGAGTATTTTTATTTTTGCATTCTTAAATTTCATGGTCATTCTCCTATCTTAGGATACTTAGGTGAAGTCCAACGAGGGCTCCTTCACTACCTGATAAAATGCCTGCTCCAATTGCTGAACCGGAAGTTGCCAACCGCTTTGCTGTACTTTATGACAGGCTTGTACGCCCATTTCTCTAAGTTGTTGTACCGAAGGAAGCTGATAAATTTGTTGTATAAAGTGGTTTTTTTGTCCAAGTGGGCTTAACCAGCCATTCACACCATGTGTTAAGTATTGATGTGCACATGCATAATCATACGCTATAACTGGTAAACCGCTTGCCATTGCCTCTAAAACTACGTTACCAAACGTTTCAACTTGACTCGCAAATACGAATACATCTGCACTCGCATAGGCCACCGCCAAATCTTGACCTCTCAGACTTCCGGTAAAGATAACACCCTTCGCTTCAGGTAGTGACTTTAAACGAGCAAAATCTGGGCCATCTCCCACAATAACTAATTTAGTTTTATGTGGCTGAATGCTTTGCAGGTTCGCGTAACTTTCAATAAGTACTTGCACTTCTTTTTCAGGAGACAAACGCCCTACATAAAGCATAACGCGAGTATTCTCATCAGCATCCCATTGTTTTCGCAAATTTTCAGAGCGATGCTTCGGTGAAAATCTTGTTGTATCTACGCCACGCCCAACGACAACCAGTGGACAAGTAATACCGAAACCTCGTAATGCTTCTTGAGTATCTTTACTCGGCACACAAGTTACTTGAGTGTTATTGTGAAACCAGCACAGATATTTTTGAATCGGTTTGACTAAAAAAGCCAAATCAAAGAATCGACTAAAGTCTTGAAATGGTGAATGAAAGCCACTAGAAACTGGAATAGCTTTTGCCTTAGCAGCTTGCATGGCAGTTAAACCTAATGGCCCTTCAGTCACAATGTGCACGACATCTGGGACAAACTTTTCAAAAGCTTTCGATACTTTTAAATATTGTGGCCAACCAAATTGTAAAGTTGGATACTTAGGAATCGCCTGCGACATAACCAAGCATTCTTGCTCTGCTGTAAAGTCATGGCATTTTGCTTTTTGCTCTGGGCGAATCAGTAAAATCTTATGCCCCTGTTTTTGTAAACCTTGGCATAACTGTAATAATGATAGTGCCACACCATTGATTTCGGGTGGCCAAGTTTCCGTCACAATCGCAATTTTTAAACGTGGGCGCACCAAATCATGCAATGAATGTGCATTAGATAGCTGCTGCTTTTGTTTAAAAAAGAATTGGAAGCTTTCAGGAAGTTGCTGTTGTTTTAATAGTGCTGTCGCGTATGAACTTTGCATAGCGCCATCCATCAATGTATTTATTTTCATGCTTAAAGATTAAGCAGTTTTTTTGACATTTTGATGATAAATGCATGACAGTTTACTGACATGCAAAATAAAAAAAGCATGCTGATGACAGCATGCTTTTTTCTTAAATCCTAGTAACTCTTAGCGATTTTGTAATTTTGCATAATCCATGAGTACATTAGCAGCTTCAGTCACAAAAGTTTCTTCTTCTGGTAACGCTGGACGTTGCGATGCTTTCATTTTAGCGCGAGATTCAGCTAGAGCATCTAATGAAGCTTGATAGCTTTCCCAGTTTGCAAAAGGCTTTTGACCCGTTGCAGCACGGCGTTCATTCTCTGCATCTAAAGTTTGTTTCTCTAAACCAAGTAATTCAGCACGACGCTTATCAATATCAAGTACAACTTGTTTTTGGTCACTCGTTACCTTAGCAATTGCAGTACGTTTATTTAGATATTTAAACTGAGCATCATTGGCAACACGTTGTTCAGAGAATTGAGACAACTTCGTAACATATGGCTGAACAGAACCTTCGCGCTTAAATGGTGCAGTAGGAATTGTGTCCCACTTCAATGCATTCTTCGATTTACGCTCACCAAACTCTTCGTTATAGATATCGACGAGTTTAATGTCTGGCACTACACCTTTATTTTGTGTACTACCACCAGTAATACGATAGAACTTACGCTGAGTTAAAGTCGCTTGACCATATGCAAGAGTATCAAGTTGTACCTGAGCTGTACCCTTACCAGTGGTTGTACTACCAATAATAATACCGCGCTCATAATCTTGAATTGCAGCAGAGTAAATCTCACTTGCCGACGCCGATGCCAAGTTCACCAATACCGCGAGTGGGCCTGTATAAATTTGCTGACCGCCATCGTTATCTTCAAACACGCTTACGTTGCCATTGCCATCACGAATTTGCACCACCGGACCAGACTTAATCACCTGACCCAACATACGTGCAACTTCTTCTAATGAGCCACCTGGGTCATTACGTAAGTCAATAATAATACCTTCTACTTTCTTCGCTTTTAGCGCTTCAAAAGCATTTGCAGTATCTTCAGAAACTGAACGGTATTGTTTACCCGCACGACGTGAACGATAGTCAAAATAGAATGATGGAATTTCGATTACGCCCAATACATGCTTTTTACCATCACGTGTTACTTCAACTGTGCGTGAACGAACACCAGCATCTTCTTCTTGAATAACATCACGTACTAAAGTCACATTACGAGCCTGACTCATTGATGCACCAGCACCAAGAAGTTTTAGCGTGACTTTTGTTCCGCGTTTACCACGAATAAGCCCAACAATTTCAGAACTAGTCCAGCCAATCACATCAACCATTTTCTCGCCTTCTTGGGCGACACCAATGATTCGATCTCCTGATTTCACTTGACCAGACTTACTTGCAGGACCACCTTCTACAATGGTTTCAATCTTGGTGTAATCTTCGTTGCCACGTTCTGGACGAATCGACACACCAATACCTTCGAGCTGCAAAGTCGTTTGGCGATTCAGTTCTATCGCATCAATTGGCGGATAATAGTTACTATGTGGATCATAGGTCGCCAACATTGCATTTAATGTTTTGTCCAAGACGTCATCGCTTTTTACACGACTAATTCTTTCAAGCTGACGTGTATAGCGTTTAGTTAACGTTTGAGCTGGCGTTAAATCTTCTGGCCCAGTTAAGTCTTGCCCATTTGCAAGTGAAGGATTCTCTTTAAGCGCTTTTTGTTTCGCCTGCTCTTCTTCACGGCTAATGGTTAAGTTGATTAACTGTGAAACCAACATTTTGCGCCAATGGTTTTGTTGCTCAGCAGTCGTTTTAAAATAAGGTGCTTTTTCACGATCAACTTCAATATAGCTATTTGGCTGCTTTAAATTTTGCTGTTGTTTTAACTCAGCTAACATGAACTCATAAAATTGTTTTAAGCGTTCACGATATTGCTGATGAATTGCAAACGGTCCAGTTAAATTCCCCGCTTTTAATGAAGCACCAAAATTTGAACCATATAGTTTTTTATAATTTTGAACTTCAGAATCTAAAAATAGTGAGTGATCTGGATCAAGACTATCTAAATACATATCCAGAATACGATTTGATGTGGTCGCATCCAGACGCATATTTAAATAATGTTGGCGATCTACTAAAGTTGCCAGTTGGCGAGCCACCAAAGCCTGTTCTTGCGTTGGCTGGATCGATTGAGAAACCGCAGCAGTATTGGTTGCCGCTCTCGCTTCATTCATCGTATGAGAGAAGAATAAACCGCCAGTCGCGATCGCTACTGCACAAGCTATAGTTTGAAGTTTCATAAATTTTTAATACTTCCTTGGGTGTTCCTATCTTACACGCTCTGTTTTCGATATGAACTAAGCAGATTCAAAATCTTAACCAACTAAATTGTTTATACCGTGTAGTTTTATCATATTCTGTACTGACAAAATGTAGCAAAACATTGCAAAATTCGCTTATTGTTTTTCAATCAAAATTCAAATGGAACCAATATGATTGGCGCATTGATGCTGGACATCGCCGGCACAGAACTTACTCAAGAAGATATTGAACTATTACGCGCTCCGCAAGTCGGTGGCATGATTTTATTTGCACGAAATATTGAATCTCCACAACAAGTGCGTGCTTTAACCGACCATATGCGTCAAATTCGCCCAGATATTTTGATTGCTGTTGACCAAGAAGGTGGCCGAGTTCAGCGCCTAAGATCAGGTTTCACCCTATTACCAGCCATGGGTCGTTTCGGAGAGTTATATTTAACTCAACCCCAAAAGGCTCTTGAATTAGCTGAGCAATGCGGTTGGTTAATGGCAACTGAAGTTCTTGCTGTCGGCATCGATTTCAGTTTTGCGCCAGTTCTAGACCTGAATGCTATTAGTGATGTAATTGGTGACCGTAGCTTCTCTAAAAATATTGATGATATTGCCCCGCTTGCAGGCGCATTTATGCAAGGTATGAAAAAAGCCGGCATGGCAAATACAGGCAAACACTTCCCGGGTCACGGTTCAGTAAAAGCTGACTCTCATGTTGCGGCCGCAATCGACAGTCGTAGCTATGACGAAATTTACAACCATGATATGCAAAGCTTCATTAAGCTTATGCCTCAGCTAGATGCGCTCATGCCTGCACATGTGATTTATGATCAAGTTGATCCAAATCCAGCAGGTTTTTCACCTTTCTGGATTCAAGAAGTTCTACGCAAACGTTTGAATTTTAATGGTGTACTTTTCTCTGATGACTTAAGCATGCAGGCTGCATGTGTCGCAGGTGGTGCGGATGCTCGTATTCAGGCTGCTCTAGCAGCTGGGTGTGACATGGGGCTGGTGTGTAATGATCGAAGTGCAGCCTGTACAGCGCTCGAAGGTATTACAAACTTAGCACTGCCAAATCAACTGCGTTTAGAACGCATGCGTGGCCAAATTCCACAAATTCAGATTGGTGAAACTTTATCGCTTGGAAATGAATGGCAAGCTGTCAAAACAGCCATTGAAGAGTTTAAAAATTCGATCTAAATTGAGTTAAACCTATATTTGACTGATGATCTTGATCATCAGTCAAACCACACAAAAACAATAAATCGAGTTCAGGACGAATGACACAACACCTTTCAAAACACCGCCACATCTCTTTTACAGCCCACTATACGGGTTATATCTGGTATCAAATGGGGATTTCTCATGAAGCTCTTGCCACAACGAAAGGCAAGTCACTGGCATATTTGGTTCACCCGCTAGAATCATGGGCAGAGAAATATGTGGGTGGCAGCATGCGCACCACACTAAAACAACGCCACATCATGCTTGATCATCATTTAGAAAAATTAATTCAAGAAAATCCTGATTTACAAGTTCTAGAAATAGCATGTGGCCTGTCGCCACGTGGCTGGTGGTTTAGACAACATTACCTTTCTATTACCTATCGGGAGCTTGATTTGCCCGATATGGCACAAACCAAACAAAATGCGTTACAGCAAATTGAAAAAAATGCACCTGAAATCTTATCAGTTGATTTATTTACAGAAGCTTTTGCACAGGCATTTGAAGTATTTGACCCTAACCGCCCATTGGTTGTAATCAGTGAAGGCTTGATTAACTATTTCGACAAAGATTTATTAAAACAATTGATCCAAGCGATTGGCCACTATGGTGCCACTTTTAAAAAGCTTCATTATTTAACCGACTTATATCCTGAACCCGTTAAAAACAAACTCGCCAGTATTATTTGGAATAGTAGTAAATTACTTAAACTTATGTCTCGAAGCTCATTTAGTTTTCATTTTAAGACTCCACTAGAAGTGAAAGACTTTTTTAAAGATGCAGGCTTTAGTCAAGTTAACGTTGAACAACCTCAAATATTCTTTGGACAAGTTTCTAAAGACAGCAATGAAGAGCATCTAGGTGACTTAGTCTGGACTATCCATTCTCAAATAAAATAATAAATATAAAAAAATGGAAGCTCGAAATAAACGAGCTCCCATCTATAAATATATTATTAAGCTGCTTGTTTTTGACGAGCAATAAAACGGCTTAACCGGTCAGCAAGCTCAAAACTACCATGTTTAAATAGAGCTCGAATACCCTGCGCTGTACTTTCAAAAATTAAGCACTCAATCGCAAAACTACCTTCTTCATCTTCTAAATGAAGTGCCAAATCGCGTGGATGGTCATTCACAAAATCAAGCTGCGAAACATCATTCATTTTTAAATACATACCGAAGAAAGTCACATCAACAATTGATACAGGGACCTGTACATCAAACTCTCTATGGGTAAGTTGAGTATGAGGTTGTAAAACTGGGACTCGCTCCTCGCCACGACGTTCCATTTTTTGCATTTGGTCACGCGTCATTGGAATAATGCCATCCAGATTTTGGATAGATTCACCTTTTAAAAATGAAGTGAACAAACTCATAGTTTCTTTACGACGCTGTAGCTGCGGTACATGATCTGCGTTTGCAATAAGGGCAAATTCCATATCAGAACATTGCAAAGCAAAATTGGCATTTTCATGAGGCAGAGTAAAACTATCGTATTGCCCTGCTGCAACTAGCGTTTTGCACTCTGGAATAGGTACATCTGTTAAACGCAAAAGGCGATTACAGTTAATTTCATAACGCTCCCGCTCAGTCCCTGTAAATTCAGCCATTTGTCTAAAAAACAACTTCTTAGCAGTTGGTGACATACGAGTTTTTTCTAATTTTGCATGATTCACCAAATACAAAATGACAGCTTGCCCAAACTCTTCCATACGGTTTTCTTGCATGAGTTTGAGCGATTCTTCCAAAATCATTCGCCAACTTTTACGAGTCTTTTGCATAACCCCCATCAAGATCATACGATCCATCAGGTCGGGACGATGATGAGCAAAACAAGAGGCAATCACGGACCCTAAAGACATTCCCATCACAGAAACTTTTTGTATTCCAACGATATCTAACCAACGTCCTAACATTTCAGATAAATCAGGTAGTTCTAAAGTTCCCGCAGATACTCCTGTATCGCGATTAGTAATTTGCTGATTTGCACCCATCGAAGGTAAATCGATTAAAATAACAGGACCACTTTCAAACAACTGTTCAACACAATATTTATAAGAATTAAAATTCTGGAAAGCACCACCAACAATCACAATCGGTGTTTTGTGAATCGTTTTTGGATCGGCAATTGCCATATATTCAATTTTCCAACCGTCAATCCATGTTGTACGAGCAGGTTGCTTAAAACTATCTCTATGGTAGATATCGAAAAAGCCAAAACCGGCATAAGCTTGGTTGATCTCCGAATCCATTTGAATAATGGAATTCATATCCTTGCTTCCTCCTTGCTGTAATTTTTTTATGCTGCAAGAGTTCCTTCTTGAACACGTAATCTTTTATGCACAAATCTTTAAAATTTGTATTAGTTTGTATTGCACAATAACATTCTAAACAATTGTCTGAAATATACGCAATCGCTGAAATGACCGCTCATCTTGTTTAAGCCGCTAATAGTTTGCAAAATATTTAAATGTTTTTTTATGATGGTCACATTTTTGAAAAAAAGCCATTCATTGTTCCGCATTTGACTGCTACTATCTTACTCATTGGTAAATGATTAAAAAATGCTATGCAAGATTCAATTGAACAATATATGCAAAAAGTTGGGCAACAAGCACGTGAGGCCTCGCGCGTCTTAACAAGTGCTTCTACCTCACTTAAAAATCATGCACTCTCTGCTATTTATACTGCTTTAGAAAATAATCAGGCAGCTATTTTGGCAGCGAATCAAATCGACATGGATAAAGGTCGTAGCAACCAGCTCGACAGTGCCTTACTTGATCGTCTTGAGCTTACGCCCGCACGCTTTAAAGGGATGTTGCAAGGTTTAAAAGATGTGATCGCGCTTGTCGATCCAATTGGGGAAATTACTGATCTTGCATATCGCCCCACAGGCATTCAAATTGGAAAAATGCGTGTACCTTTAGGTGTCGTTGGTATGATTTACGAATCACGTCCAAACGTAACACTTGAAGCTGCATCTTTAGCGATTAAATCAGGCAATGCCATTATTTTACGTGGTGGTTCAGAAGCACTCGAGTCAAATAAAGCAATCGCAGAAGCAATTAAGCATGGTTTAAAAGTTGCCAGTTTACCTGAGCATTCAGTACAAGTCATTGAAACTTCTGACCGTGCAGCTGTTGGTCATCTCATCACCATGGCTGAATATGTAGATGTAATCGTTCCACGTGGCGGTAAAAGCTTGATTGAGCGTGTAACCAACGAAGCGCGTATTCCGGTGATTAAACATCTTGATGGTAACTGCCATGTATTTGTAGAAGCACAAGCAGATTTGCAAAAAGCTTTACCAATTACATTAAATGCAAAAACACATCGCTATGGTGTTTGTAATGCGATGGAAACTTTGCTGGTTGACGAGAAAATTGCAGACGTTTTCTTACCACACATTGCCGAACTGTATGCTGAAAAACAAGTGGAATTACGTGGTTGCCCAGAGACACGCCGTATTTTGGGTGCCTCTGTAAAACCTGCGACAGAAGAAGATTGGTATACCGAATATTTAGGGCCAATTCTTGCTGTTAAAGTGGTTAGCGGTATTGATGAAGCAATTGACCATATCAACAAATATGGTTCACATCACACCGATGCAATTGTGACTGAAAACTACACTTTAGCTCGTCAATTCTTAGCTCGTGTAGATTCAAGCTCAGTTGTGATTAATGCTTCAACTCGTTTTGCTGACGGTTTCGAATATGGCTTAGGGGCAGAAATTGGTATCTCTACAGATAAAATTCATGCTCGTGGTCCAGTTGGTTTAGAAGGCTTAACTTCTCAAAAATGGATTGTGTTAGGTGACGGTCAAATTCGTCAATAATTAATCTATTGGTTTAAACAAAAACGCCTGATCAAGATCAGGCGTTTTTATTATTCAAGTTATGAGTCACTATAAAAAAACCAACCCGAAGGCTGGTTTTTCTTAATCGTATATTTATTAGAAAATAAAGTCAGTATTCACAAATTTAGAGTAGTGTTCGGACACCATAGAGGCCAACATGCCTTTGCTGTCATCTGTCTGTTTAGCAGCAATCATAGAACGAATAGAAAATGCTCGAAGTGCATCATGTACAGACAGTGTGCCTTCCGCAGAATCTTTACGACCACCAAACGGGAATACATCAGGGCCACGCTGACATTGACAATTGATGTTTACACGACAGACCTGATGGACCAACGGATCAACTAAATGACCAATTTGCTCAGGGTCGCTACCAAAAATACTCACCTGCTGCCCATGATCAGAAGTAGTGACATAGTCCAGCACAGTTTCAATGTCATCATAAACAGAGACTGGTATCACTGGACCGAACTGTTCTTCACGATACAGTCTCATCCCCTCAGTCACTGGATAAACTACGGCAGGATAGAACATTGTTTTACAGAATTCACCACCTTCCGGATTAACTACTTGAGCCCCTTTAGCCACGGCATCTTCAATGACGTCAGTCATGTAGGCTGTACGGTGCATACCTGGTAGTGGCGTAATAAATACACCCTTTTCCCATGGCATACCCACTTTCAGTTTAGCTAGTTCAGTCGTTAAGCGGTTAACAAATTCATCGGCTATCGAGCGATGTACCATCAGCATTTTGAGCGCGGTACAACGCTGACCATTAAACGACAATGCACCCAGCAGACACTCTTTCACTGTCAGATCCAAGTCGGCATCCGGCAGAATAATAGCTGCATTCTTCGCATCCAACCCCAAAATTGCACGCAGACGGTGAGATTTAGGATGTTGCTTCTTCAAGTGATCAGCTACTTTACTAGAACCAATCAGTGCCAGCACATTAATTTGCCCAGATGCCAGCAAATGCGGCACCACTAAAGAACCTGGTGCATAAATGGTATTGATCACACCTTTTGGAAATGAGTCACGAAACGCTTCTAGTAATGGTTCGAACAACAAGGTCCCAAATTGAGGTGGTTTAAAAATGATGGTATTACCCATCAGCATGGCTGGGATCAGAGTCGCAAAGGTTTCATTCAGTGGGTAGTTGTATGGCCCCATACACAACACGACACCTAGTGGAGTACGACGAATTTGACCAATCGTACCTTCAGCCATGACAAAGCGAGAGTTAGCATTATCCAGATCTTTCAGAGCATCTATCGTTTGACGCATATAGGTAATCGTACGGTCAAACTCTTTCTCTGAATCAGCCAAGCTTTTACCAATTTCCCACATGATCAGCTTAATGATCAGATCTCGCTGCTCCACCATGCGCTGAATAAAATTTTGCATACAGGCAATGCGCTCACCAACCTTCATCATTGGCCATTCGCCACGACCATTGTTGTAAGCTCGTACCGCTGCCTCTAACGCTTCATCACTTTCTTTTTCACCCATGACTGGATAACTACCAAGTTCAACTTGCTGTAGGCTACCGTCAGGCTGCTGAATCCAGATTGGAGATAATGTTTTCTTGGTTGCACCAGCCCACAACCTCAACTCACCATCCACTAGTGAGACACGCTGATGAATTTGAGAAGGCAGACGCACACTTTCAGGAATACTGTCCTCTACTGGGAATTTATGCTGTAAATTATTTAACTGATTCATTCTTCTTAATACCTTATTATTCGTATGTCTTTTATATATCCCCGAACTGTCCACTGTAATCAGGTCTTTTTCGGGTCAATATCACTATTATTATCCGTATTCACCTTGCTTGAACCGTAAATCACAAGGTGAATAACTTAAAGCGTTGATAATCTTTCTAGATGAATTTACCCCCGACACACATTATCAGTCATTCCTAGCTTCTGAATGACTTGCTCAATGATTTGTTCTGGTGTGAGAGCAATATCAATAGCAATTGCTTCATTCGTATCAGGTTCTTCCAACGTATCTAGCTGTGTTTGTAGCAACGCTGGGTCAAAAAAATGTCCAGATCTTTCTGCCAGTCTTTGCTGTAATAACTCATAAGAGCCTTTTAGGTACACAAACTTAACATTCTGATCCTGCCCTCTTAAAATATCGCGATACATTCGCTTTAAAGATGAGCATGTAAATACAGCTGTTTCACCATCTCTTTGTTTGGTTTCAATGACCTGACGAATTGCCTGTAACCATGGCAAGCGGTCTTCATCAGTTAAAGGAATGCCTTGGCTCATCTTACTTTTATTTGCAGCTGAATGAAGCGTATCTCCATCAAGAAACTCACAAGCCAAACGCTCTGATAACAATTCACCAATTAGGGTTTTACCTGTTCCACAGACACCCATTGCAATCACAATCATGGATTACTCACCTTTAATTATAAAATAGTGCTAAGCAGTAGCGTGAAAGATAAACCCAACACTGAAATGATCGTTTCCAATACCGACCAAGTCTTGAGCGTCTGTCCCACTGTCATACCGAAATATTCTTTTATTAACCAGAATCCTGCGTCATTTACATGTGAGAAAACTAATGAACCTGAACCCGTCGCAAGCACTAAAAGTTCTGGTCTAACTGCGACACCAGCCGTAGCTGCAATTGGAGCAACAATGCTACACGCTGTAGCCATAGCCACCGTTGCAGAACCTGTTGCCAAACGAATTAATGCTGCAACAAACCAACCCAACAATAACGGCGACAGGTTTGCCTTCAACGCTGTAGAGACAATCTCATTAGAAATACCAGTGTCACGCAAAATGCCGCCAAAACCACCACCAGCACCTACAATCAACATAATCCCTGCAATAGAAGCTAAACATCCACCGCAGAATTTTTCAATTTGTTCACGGTTAAAGCCCTGCATCGTACCAAAGGTAATAAAGCTGACCAGTACGGCAATGAGTAATGCGATATCAGAAGTACCAATAAAACGTAGTAAATCATTTGCGAAAGTCTGTGGTGCAAAGAACAGATCAGCCCAGCTTCCAACCAACATTAATACTACAGGCAGCATAATTGTGAATAAGGTAATCCCAAAGCTTGGTAGCTCACGAGTTCTATTCGTATCTGCTTCAATAAACTGCTTCGCTAACGGATTATTTTCGGGCAATTTAACGTATTTATTAATCCAAAGTGCATACAATGGTCCAGCAACAATAGCCGTTGGCACACCAACGATCAGACTATAAGCAATTGTTTTACCAATATCAGCATGATAAGCCTGTACTGCCAACAGTGCAGCTGGATGTGGTGGAATTAAGCCATGCACAACAGATAACCCAGCAACCATTGGCAAGCCAACAACTAATAAAGATTTACCTGTTCGCTTGGCAATGTTGAATGCAATTGGAATGAGTAGAACGAAACCTACTTCGAAAAATACGGGAAGGCCAACAATAAGGGCAATAAACATCATGGCCCAGTGAATATTTTTCTCACCAAACCACTTAATTAAAGTAATTGCTATTCGCTCTGCACCACCAGACTCGGCCATCATTTTACCGAGCATCGTTCCCAGTGCGATTACAATCGCAAGGTGACCTAAGGTTTTACCTGTACCAGCTTCATAAGACTTAACAATATCACCCATTGGCATGCCAACAGCCAAGGCTAAACCGAGTGAAACAATAATAAGAACTAAAAATGGATAAATTCTAAACTTCGCGATCATGACCACTAAAGCAATAATCGCGATTACAGTGTAGATCAGTAACATGCCACCCTGAACCGTCTCCATGGGACACTTCTCCTTGGAATAATTATTTAGGCACACTGCCTAAACAAGGGTCTTCAACCACAGTAATTCCTACTGTTAAGACATTAAATTTTTATATTTAGGTGTGACCAGCACAAACTGGTCACATCAATACAGCCTTTAAAGCACATAGAATGCACTTCATTTTTTATAAATATTGTCTACATTTACAAAGCTCTCAACTGACTCGCAATTTGTGCCAAGCGAGTAATTTCAGCCCAGTCTTGGGCAGCTACAGTAGCTTTAGGTGTTAACCATGAACCACCTACACAAACCACGTTAGGTTGCTTTAAGAAATCTGGCGCTGACTCTGCCGTAATTCCACCAGTCGGACAAAAGCGCAAGTTTGAAAATGGACCATAAAATGCTTTTAGCATCTCAACGCCACCTGCTTGTTGAGCTGGGAAGAACTTCACAATGTCATAACCCAATTCAATCGCTTGAATCAGGTCACTTGGTGTCATCACACCAGGCAATAGAGGTAAACCAGCATCTTGCGCAGCCAAATGCAGATCTTTAGTCAAACCAGGAGATACCCCAAATTGAGCGCCTGCTTTTTTGGCTTGAGCACAGTGTTCTGGTTTGGTAATTGTTCCTACACCCACCACAATGTCATCAGCTAATTGGCTAGCACGCTCGATAGCAGCAAGACCAGCAGCGGTACGTAAGGTAATTTCAAGGACTTTCACGCCACCTGCATGTAAAGCACGTGATACATCCTCACCTTGCTCGGCAGAATCAAATGCCAATACAGGGATGACTGGGCCTAATTTGACGATATCTTCAATTTTAATCATTATTTTTCAGTTCCTTTGATTCAAATCTGCTCTGGTGAATTTTCACCAACCAATGCACCAAACACAGATGCTCCATGTTCAGCTGGCGCAGCAGCAGCACGGAAAACACCAAATAATTCACGGCCAAAGCCAACTTCGTTTTCTGCCTGATGTTCTGGCTGTGCAACAGGGCGTGACTGCCATACATCTTCATCTATTTCAACATCGAGTACGCCAGCTTCGGCATCAATGATTAACATATCGCCTGTTTGAACTTTAGCAATCGGCCCATTTAATAAGGCTTCTGGAGATAAATGAATCACCGCCGGAACTTTACCTGAAGCACCAGACATACGGCCATCAGTGACTAAAGCAACATGGAAACCTTGATCTTGTAAAACCCCCAACACAGGCGTTAAACGATGCAATTCAGGCATACCATTCGCACGTGCACCTTGGAAACGCACAACCGCAATAAAGTCTCTGTGTAATTCACCACGATCAAATGCAGCTTGCACTGCTTCTTGCGAATCAAACACAATTGCTGGAGCTTTAACTTTGCGATGTTCGGGCGCAACAGCAGAAATCTTGATTACGCCACGGCCAAGGCGGCCTTGCATTAAACGTAATCCACCATCTGGTTGAAACGGGGCATCAATGCTACGCAAAACTTTGTCATCAAGGCTTTGAACCACACCATCAACCCAAGTGAGCTTGCCATCAATCAGTTTTGGTTCTTTGGTGTAATGCTGCAAACCTTTACCAGCCACAGTCGTTACATCGTTATGTAATAAGCCAGCTTCAAGTAGATTACGAATGAGGAAAGCAACCCCACCCGCAGCTTGGAAATGGTTTACATCAGCCTTACCATTTGGATAGATTTTTGCGAGTAATGGAACAACAGCCGATAACTCATCAAAGTCATCCCAATCAATCAAGATGCCAGCGGCACGAGCAATCGCAATCAAATGCAAAGTATGGTTCGTTGAACCACCTGTAGCGAGTAACGCCACAATACCGTTTATAATTGCTTTTTCATCGACAACATGACCAATCGGCGTGTAGTTTCCACGCTCAACTGTTAAATCAAGTACACGAATGGCAGCTTCTACGGTGAGTGCATCACGTAATGGTGTATGAGGATGAACAAATGCGGCACTTGGCAAATGCAAACCCATGACTTCCATCAGCATCTGATTACTGTTGGCTGTACCATAAAAAGTACAAGTCCCTTGTCCATGATAAGCAGCTGACTCAGCTTCTAACAAAGCATCTCGTCCAACCTGACCTGTTGCAAATTGCTGACGAATTTTGGCTTTCTCATCATTAGATAAGCCACTTGTCATTGGGCCAGCTGGCACAAAAATAGTAGGTAAATAGCCAAACTGCAAAGCACCAATGAGCAAGCCCGGCACAATCTTGTCACAAACACCCAGACATAAAGCTGCATCGAACATGTTATGAGACAATGCAATCGCTGTGCTCATCGCAATGGTTTCGCGAGAAAACAATGATAGTTCCATGCCAGCATTACCTTGAGTAATACCGTCACACATCGCAGGAACGCCACCTGCAAATTGTGCTACGCCACCATTTTCGCGAGCGGCACTTTTAATTAAATCTGGAAATGTTTTATAAGGTGCGTGCGCCGACAGCATTTCGTTATACGAAGATACGATGCCAATATTTGGTTCACGGCCTACTTTAATAATTAATTTTTCATTATCTTCCATACTGGCAAAACCATGAGCCAGATTGGCACATGAAAGTGCTCCACGGGCAGGAAATTTGCCTTGTGCATGTTCAATACGTTGTAAATATGCAGAACGAGTTTTTTGACTACGTGCTATTACACGCTCGGTCACTTTTGCCAATATTGGATTCGGCAAGTCCATGCTGGACGCTCCTGTACAACCGGATAAGCCGGAACATAAAAAATAGACCAAATGATATATTTCATAATCATTTGGTAAGGGGGAGGAACAATATTATTAAGGCAAAAAGCGACATGCAAGCCCTAGTCAACTTTACGGGAATACCCAAGCATGAGTATTAAAGACAAATAATGTTTAAGTTATAAACAAGTGAAGGGTTTTATTTTGGACTATATTTACAGGTATATTACACTCTAAAAACTATGAGAAAATTCTCATAATATCAATGCAATGAAATATCTTTATAAATGTACAGATACCGACTTTTTATACTAAATTTTATATTAAAAATGTTTATGATTTATTCTTTTTAACTTATATATAAGCGATTAAAACTTAATTCCAGTTACGTATATTATTTGTAATATATCCATCGGGTTTGATTAAAATAACAGCAATTCTTTTTCTTTTAAAAATTTATACCGAATATTTGAAAATTACATTAATTCAAAATTTACCTTTCATAAATATATACAAAAAACTGTTTAATTCTTCTACAAAAAAACAAGGAATACAGTGGTTAAGCTTTATACTGGACAGATATTAGTTGCAAATAATTTGATGGTCGATAGTTCTTAAGTCTAATGGGCTAAAGTCTATCTTGGACAGAAAAACAACACATGCTAAAACATGACAACCCGTTCAATATGTATCAAAAAATAATACATCTTGAATAGGAAGTTAGGAAAACTATTTTAAATCAGGACTTGGGTATTTCAACGTGGCTACATCAGTATTAGTTATCAATTGCGGCTCTTCATCTATTAAATACGCACTGGTTTCAGAGCGTCGTGAAGATCGTATTTACGGTTTAGCAGAAAACTTGGGGGCAGCTGATGCTCGTATTAAGGGAATTACAGTAGGTGGTGAACCACTTGAACTATCAATCCCTTATGCTGACCATGCCAAAGCTTTAGAAACTTTACTTGCACGTCTTGCCAACTACAAACCGCAAGCAATCGGACATCGTGTTGTACACGGTGGTAGTTTAACCAAAGCAGAATTACTCACTCCTGAAATTATTGAACGTATTCGTGCTGCGACACCTTTAGCCCCACTTCATAACCCAGCACATTTAATTGGTATTGATGCAACCGTACGTCTATTCCCTGAATTACCTCAAGTTGCCGTATTTGACACTGCATTCCACCAAACCATGCCACCGCATGCATATCGTTATGCAATTCCTAAATTTTTATATACTGACCACAACGTCCGCCGTTATGGCTTCCATGGTACAAGCCATGCTTATGTATCTGACAAAGCGAGTGAGCTAGCAGGTAACCTGAAAAAGGGTGGATGGTTAACAGCGCACCTAGGAAACGGCAGTTCAACTTGCGCAGTATGGAATGGACAAAGTGTTGATACCTCTATGGGTCTTACTCCACTTGAAGGTGTGGTAATGGGAACGCGTAGTGGTGACGTTGATCCAAGCTTACACAGCTTTCTTGCCAAAAACCTCGGTTGGGATTTAGCAAAAATTGATAAAGTTTTAAATAACGAAAGTGGCTTACTTGGCTTATCGCAATTGTCTAACGACATGCGTACAGTGATTGAAGCTGCTGAAAATGGTAATGAAGATGCTTGTCTTGCAATTGAAGTCTTTAGCTATCGCCTTGCAAAATCACTTGCTGCATTAAGCTGTGGTTTACCAACTTTAGACGGTCTAATCTTCACGGGTGGTATTGGTGAAAACTCAGCTTATATTCGTGAAAAAACTTTAGCTTATTTACCTCATTTTGGTTTGCAGCTTGATAAAGATCAAAACAATAACTTAAAGCGTGGTACTGAAGGGCGAATCGACAATGGAACAGGCCCTCAAATTTGGGTCATTCCTACAGACGAAGAAGGCCGTATTGCCAAAGAAACTCGTCAAGTTGTTGAAGCGGCAGAAAATACAGCATCTGTAGCAAGCCTTGCCTAATTAGAGCTTAGCGAAAACTCGATATTCGTTTATTTATAGGTTTATATGAATACAATTTTATTGATTCCTACAGGCGAAGGGGTTGGCTTAACCTCTGCCTGTTTAGGCATGATTTACGCACTTGATTGCAACGGGATTAAAGCTGGCTTTTTAAAACCATTTTCTCAAGAAGACCAAGAGCATCTTGACCGAACAACTTCATTATTTGGTCATTTATTTCAAAGTAAAACCGTTCAATCTATTTCGCATGAAAAATTAACTCAGCTTATTGCCGCTGGGGAAGTAGATGAATTACTTGAAGAAGCGGTTAGCCTTCATCGTAGTGTTGCAGCAGACCATGATGTCATTATTGTGGAAGGCTTATTACCAAACGGACAAGACCATTTTGCCAGTGAGCTCAACGCAAGTCTTGCACAAGCACTTGATGCAGAAGTCGTGCTGGTCAGCACAGCAGATATTCAAAACCCGAAAAAAGCAGCAGAAAAAGTAGATGCTCATTTACGTCAGTTTGGTGGTGCCACATCAAATCGTACTGCTGGCGTACTGTTTATGCGTACCCGTGGATTAACCGAAGAAACAGCACAAATTCCTGTTGCGTTTGATCCATCGTTACGACCAACTGAAGAAATCGCAAAATTTACAAGTGAGTTGCAAAAATATAATCGTTATTTCGGCTCTAGCGATTTACCGATTATTGGTTTAGTTCCTTTTAGCAATACACTGAGCGTGCCAAGAACACTTGATATTGCCAGCGTTATTGATGGGCAATGGCTACATCAAGGTGAAGCTAAAACACGTCGTATTTTGCATTCAAGTTTAATTGCTTCAAGCATTGAATATGAACTGAATAAGTTTATTGCAGGCGAATTAATTATTAGCGCATCTGAGCGTACCGACGTTTTACTTGCAAGTAGTTTAGCAACCAGCAACGGTATACCTCTGGCAGGTTTGGTCCTTACCGAAAGAGAAGCGCCAGCACCAGAGCTTTTAGAATTTTGTCAAAGTGCAATTAAACAAGGGTTACCGATTTTACATACCCGTTTAAACACACTTGAAACTGCTCAGCGTTTATCTAATTTTGGTAATGAGATTCCAACCGATGACACTGAGCGTGCCGAACAAGTGACCCGATTTGTTTCAAGTCATATTGATGTTGAATGGCTTAAACAGCACAGCAACAATGCCGCTACCCCTCGCCTGTCGCCATCGGCTTTCCGTCATGAATTGGTGCAAAAATCAATTGCAGCTAAAAAACGGATTGTACTACCTGAAGGTGATGAACCACGCACCATTCAAGCTGCCGCAATTTGTCAGGCACGTGGTATTGCTGACTGTATTTTGTTAGCTAAACCAGATGCTGTGCACGATGTTGCAAAAGCACGCGGTATTGAATTACCTGCTGAATTGGCAATTGTCGACCCTGATAGTATTCGTAACCAATACGTTGCACCAATGGTTGAGCTACGTAAAGGTAAACTCAACGAGCTTCAAGCGAAAGAACAACTTCAAGATACCGTAGTGCTTGGCACCATGATGTTAGCCTTAGATCAAGTCGACGGTTTAGTTTCAGGTGCGGTACACACCACAGCGAATACGGTTCGCCCAGCATTCCAGCTCATCAAGACAGCACCTGAATATTCACTGGTTTCATCAATATTCTTTATGCTTTTGCCAGATGAAGTTTATGTATATGGCGACTGTGCGATTAATCCAGATCCAACCGCAGAACAACTTGCTGAAATTGCAATTCAGTCTGCTGATTCGGCTAAAGCTTTTGGAATTGATCCGCGTATTGCCATGATCAGCTACTCAACTGGTACTTCCGGAACAGGCGCTGATGTTGAAAAAGTACAGCAAGCAACTCAAATTGCTCAACAACGTCGTCCTGACTTACTGATTGATGGTCCACTTCAATACGATGCAGCTTCAGTTGAAAGCGTAGGACGTCAAAAGGCACCAGACTCACGCGTTGCTGGCCGCGCAAATGTATTTATTTTCCCAGACTTAAATACAGGCAACACAACTTATAAGGCGGTACAACGTGCTGCAAATGTAGTCAGTGTAGGTCCAATGCTGCAAGGCCTCAACAAACCAGTCAATGACTTGTCTCGTGGAGCATTGGTAGATGACATCGTCTTTACCATTGCGTTAACGGCAATTCAGGCAGAACAGCAAGCCGCTGCCAAATAATTAATAAATTCACCTTTACTACCTCTCGCCATTTGATGTCCGCTCAAATGGCTTTTTTTTATTTTAATCATTCAAAAATAAATAATTTTCCGATCTGTCTCTTTTAAATCACATCAATATGTTCTTATGCGACTTTCGGTCAAAAGATCAACCAATCTCCCACAACACTGTCTTTTTGTCATATAATTTAGCCCGCTAGCTAACAGCCCGCTCAAGAGATTTTCTGGTATGACAACGATTATCAAACAAGATGACTTGATTACATCGATCAAGGACGCCCTACAGTTTATTTCGTACTATCACCCGCAAGACTTTATCCAAGCGATGAGCCGTGCTTATGATCGCGAAGAAAACAAAGCCGCAAAGGATGCAATTGCACAGATTCTAATTAACTCTCGCATGTGTGCGGAAGGTCATCGTCCAATTTGCCAAGATACTGGTATTGTTAACGTTTTCCTTGAAGTGGGCTTAGATGTTAAATTTGATTTAACGATGAGCTTAGACGATGCAGTAAATGAAGGTGTTCGCCAAGGTTACCTTGAAAACAGCAACGTTCTTCGTGCATCTGTACTTGCTGACCCTGCATTTGGTCGTAAAAACACAAAAGATAATACCCCTGCTGTAATTCATTACAAACTCGTTCCGGGTAATAAAGTAGATATTACTGTTGCTGCTAAAGGTGGCGGTTCAGAAAACAAATCTAAACTTGCGATGCTTAACCCATCTGACTCGATTGTTGACTGGGTACTTAAAACCGTTCCAACTATGGGTGCAGGCTGGTGTCCTCCTGGTATGCTCGGTATTGGTATTGGTGGTACTGCTGAAAAAGCCATGATGCTTGCTAAAGAAGCACTCATGGAAGAAATCAATATGGACGAATTACTTCGCCGTGGACCAGAGAACAAAATCGAAGAGCTTCGTATCGAAATCTTTGAAAAAGTAAACGCACTTGGTATTGGTGCACAAGGTCTCGGTGGTTTAACGACTGTTCTTGATATTAAGATTAAAGATTACCCATGTCATGCTGCTGGTAAACCAGTAGGTATGATTCCTAACTGTGCTGCTACTCGTCATGCTCACTTCCAGCTTGATGGTACAGGTGTAGCTCATATTCAAGCACCAAAACTTGAAGACTACCCATCTGTAACTTGGGACTCTTCACAGTCTAAACGTGTAAACCTTGATACCATTACTCAAGAAGAAATGGATTCTTGGAAACCAGGTGACACATTACTTCTTAGCGGAACAATGTACACAGGTCGTGATGCTGCGCACAAACGTATGGTTGAAATGATCGACAATGGTGAAGAATTACCAGTTGATCTTAAAGGTAAGTTTATTTACTACGTTGGCCCTGTTGATCCAGTGGGTGATGAAGTTGTTGGTCCTGCTGGCCCTACAACTGCAACACGTATGGATAAATTCACACGTAAAGTATTAGAACATACTGGCCTATTCGGTATGATCGGTAAAGCTGATCGTGGTCCTACAGCAATTGAAGCAATCAAAGACAACAAAGCAACTTACTTAATGGCAGTTGGTGGTGCAGCTTACCTCGTATCTAAAGCTGTTCGCGAAGCTGAAGTTGTTGCGTTTGCAGACTTAGGTATGGAAGCCATCTACAAATTCGTAGTTGAAGATATGCCTGTTTCTGTTGCAGTTGATGTAAACGGTACTTCAATTCACGCAGTAGCTCCAAAAATCTGGCAAGCGAAAATTGGAAAAATTCCAGTAGTCGATGCAGCAGCTGGCTAATCAAGAAAAGCACCGAATTCGGTGCTTTTTTTATGCCTTCTTTTTTTATTTTAAAATCTGAAAAGAATTGTAACAATTACTTTGTCAATCTGTGCTATTAATGAAAGCACCCTCTCGCCAAATATTGAATATAGGTCATTTCATGACTATTCGCCCTATTCTTAAAAATCTCTCAATCAGCCTTTGTCTAAGCTGTATTACCACAAGCTTGTTTGCCTCTCCTGCCAAGTTAAGTTCAGTTAAAGAACTCATGCAAATGAGCCAAATTGATTACCTGCTTAAAGAATCAATTGATGAATTAACGCCTTACTATGATCAACAGGCAGAACAGATCGTTAGTAATATCACGGGTATCAAAACTTTAGGTCCAAAAGAAAAAGAGGCCGCGAAGAAGTTAGGTTCTCTCTTAAAAGATTCGAGCAATCAGCTCATTAGCAACCCAAAAACCACCCAAGCCTTACAGGATATTTACCTAAAGACTTATACTGAAGAGGAAATTCAGGCTAATCTGAAATTTTTAAAAACCCCAGAAGGCCAATCAATTACACGCAAGAACGTACAGATTATGGGACAAATTTCAGAATATATGATGGAGT
Source organism: Acinetobacter sp. GRABPA_MV_2 (assembly GCF_056725885.1). Lineage (NCBI taxonomy): Bacteria > Pseudomonadati > Pseudomonadota > Gammaproteobacteria > Moraxellales > Moraxellaceae > Acinetobacter > Acinetobacter sp. GRABPA_MV_2. The sequence goes on along the minus strand of NZ_JBWZNA010000008.1, from coordinate 89,325 downwards.
TGGGACAGCAAACGTTTAATGACCCTAAAGCACGAGATCATATGCAAGAAGAAATGCTTAAAATTCTTGCACCACTCATGAAAGATAAAGAAAAGTCTTAACTTTTCTTTATCTTTTGCAGCTCATTACCAAGTTAAAGGATTCCATAATTTAAATGGTTTAATCAGATGTACATCTGATTTCTCATCATATTTGGCTGGCTTTAATTCTTGTGGTTTATGACGGATCTTTCCTGAAGTATCTTCAGCAACAAAGTTGTAGCTAGAAGATTTAAGCTCGGTAAATGCTATCTCTCTACGTCCAATATTGTCTTGCATTAACATAAATGGACCAGTATGTTCACTTCGGTCCATTTTATTTTCTTCATCATATTTCAAATAATAAGACGTTCCTGCCTCAACAGTAATATCAATATATTTTGGTTCTTGAAAATGGATACCAAGTAAAGGGCGACTTGCTGAAAGACGATACGTTCCTGCTGGTAACTCAATCCAGTAATAATGATTATGTAATAGACTCGGAATGCGCTTACCATTCACAAAGAGATTAATAGCTGCAATTTCCTGACGATTCCATTTTGTGTCCGGTCGATATAGATAAACTACAGCAGCCTGTTCATTTTGTGGTTTGATTGGAGCAAAAGTCTGACCCAATTTTTGGTTGACCCACCCTCCCACAGTAAAACCGCCTAAATGATATTGATCTAATAAACCTGGTTCTTTTTCAACATCAACTTTAGGTAGAGTCGCGGTTAATTCACTCGGATTTTTTTCTAAATGAGATGAACTTTGACAGCCTACAAATAGCCCGGCACAGCACAAAGATACGATTAAATAACGCATGGCATCCCTCAAAGCGTTTTGTTTTTGATTTATTTTTTACACCGCAAAACTATGCGTATTTTGTATTTTAAGATTAACACTACCCATATAAATTGAAAACAAAAAAAGCATGAATCACAAGCGCGATTCATGCTTTTTAGATGAATGAAATCTATGCAGACTTCGAATCAATAACCTTTAAATCTGCCTTAGCAACACTTTCATGCGTTGCAGCTTCTTTAGGTTGGCGTTCAGCCTGATAAACAGGTTCTGCTTCACCATTAATAACTGCTTCATTGATAATGACTGTTCCAACATCTGTACGACTTGGTAAATCATACATAGTTTCAAGCAGTACGTTTTCCATAATAGAACGCAGACCACGCGCACCCGTATTACGTTCAAGCGCTTTTTTAGCAACAGCACGTAATGCAGAGTCTTCAAAGATCAGATCAACATTTTCCATAGTGAAAAGATATTGATACTGGCGTGTTAATGCATTTTTTGGCTCAGTCAAAATTTGCATTAAAGCTTCTTCGTCTAGCTCTTCAAGTGTAGCAATCACTGGTAAACGACCAATGAATTCTGGAATCAAACCAAATTTCACTAAGTCAGTTGGCTCAACCTGACGGAACAATTCAGCAAGCTTTTTGGTTTCATCTTTGTTTTTAACATCAGCTGTAAAACCAATACCGCCTTTCTCTTGACGCTGTTGTACAATTTTTTCCAAACCAGAAAATGCACCACCACAAATAAATAAGATATTTGAGGTGTCAATTTGGATAAACTCTTGCTGTGGATGCTTACGACCACCTTGAGGCGGAATCGAAGCAACTGTACCTTCAATCATTTTTAATAATGCTTGTTGTACACCTTCACCAGACACATCACGCGTAATTGATGGATTTTCAGATTTACGAGTAATCTTATCAATCTCATCAATATAGATAATGCCCTTCTGAGCCTTCTCTACATCGTAGTCTGCTTTTTGCAAAAGCTTTTGCACAATATTTTCAACATCTTCACCCACATAACCAGCTTCGGTTAATGTTGTTGCATCTGCCATCGCAAATGGAACATCTAAAAGGCGAGCTAATGTTTGCGCAAGTAAAGTTTTACCTGAGCCAGTAGGTCCAATCAGTAAGATATTACTTTTAGCAATTTCTACTTCTTTAGACACATGGCCATTATGACCAACTTTTAAGCGTTTATAATGGTTATAAACCGCAACAGATAATGTCTTTTTGGCAAGATCTTGACCAATAACGTATTGATCAAGCGCAGCACGTATTTCATGTGGTTTTGGCAATGCCTTACTCGCCCAGTCACCTGCTTCAACCTGTTGGCTGGTTTGTACAAGGTCTAAGCAGACATCCACACATTCATTACAAATATATGCGTCCTCACCTGCAATCAGTTTCCCGACTTCAGACTGCGTTTTACCGCAAAATGAACAATGTTTTTGTCCTTGAGGATGTTCGGACATATTCACTCCACAAATAGAATCTTAAATATTAGGGCAAGATGCACTGCATAAATAACTAAATGGAGATCTTTTTCAACATCTCAAGTTATTTATATAAGAAGGTCCTTATGGACGCTTACTTAACACCTGATCAACCAGACCATATTCTTTAGCAGCTTGGGCTGTCATAAAGTTATCACGGTCAGTATCACGAGCAACGGTTTCATAGTCTTGACCACTATGCTCTGCCATTAAGCGGTTCAAGCGCTCTTTAATAAAGAGAATTTCACGCGCATGGATTTCAATATCCGATGCTTGACCACGGAAACCACCCAATGGTTGATGAATCATGACACGGGCATTTTCTAAACAATAGCGTTTGCCTTTAGCACCCGCATTTAATAAGAATGCACCCATTGAAGCAGCTTGACCCATACAATATGTCACAACATCAGGCTTAATAAACTGCATCGTGTCATAAATAGCCATACCCGCTGTCACAGATCCACCTGGAGAGTTGATATAAAGGTGGATATCTTTATCAGGATTTTCAGCTTCTAAAAACAACATTTGGGCAACAATCAGATTTGCCATGTTATCTTCAACTTCACCTGTCAAAAAAATGACGCGCTCACGTAAAAGTCGTGAATAAATATCAAAAGAACGTTCGCCGCGAGAAGATTGTTCAACCACAACAGGAACTAAAGCATTTTCAATTGTTGGAACATACATACGTTATTTATTCCTAAATTTTTTGTGACTTAACCTATGGCAACAATATGCGGGATAATTTCTCAAATTGCAAAAGGTTCGCACTGAAATATTATATTATTTATACCTAAGTACTTAATGCCGCACTCAAATTGACCACATAATGAAAAACAAAAAAGGCGCCTTCGGCGCCTTTTTCTGACTTCTTAAAAGATTAGCCCATACGGCGAGCTTGTTGTTCTTTCAATAAGTCATCATAAGATACAGCTTTGTCAGTCACTTTAGCACCAGCTAAAATGTGATCAACAACTTGATCTTCTAATACAACTGCTTCGATTTGAGCACGTTGTTGAGCATCATTTTTGAAGTATTCAATCACTTCAGTTGGATCTTCGTAAGAAGAAGCCATGTCGTCAATGTAAGCATCAACGCGAGCTTGATCAACTTCAAGTTTAGCATCAGCTAAAACTTTGCTTACCAATACGCCAAGCTTAACAGAACGCTCTGCTTGTTCTTTGAACAATTCGTCAGGAAGCATGCTCTTGTCAAAAGATTGCGCGCCTGCACCACCAAATTGTTGAGTGAACTGTTGAACCATTTGTTGACGTTGACGGTCAATTTCTTGAGCAACCATTGCAGTTGGAACTTCAACTTCATTCGCAGCAACAAGAGCATCAAAAGCAGCTTGTTTAACTTGGTTACGTAAACCATTGCGAACTTCACGTTCCATATTCTTACGAACGTCAGCTTTTAACTTCTCAACGCCTTCCTCTTCAGTTACACCGAAGATTTTTAAGAATTCAGCATCAATTTCTGGAAGTTTAGATTTTTCAACTTGCTTCACAGTGATTTTGAACTGAGCTGCTTTTCCAGCTAAGTTTTCAGCTTGGTAATCTTCAGGGAAAGTAACGTCAATTACTTTCTCTTCACCAGCTTTCATGCCAATGATGCCATCTTCGAAGCCAGGGATCATACGACCTGAACCTAACACAAGTTTAAAGTCTTCAGCAGAACCGCCTTCAAACTTCTCACCATCGATAGTGCCTTCAAAGTCAAAAGTCACTTGCATGTCTTTTTTCGCCATACCCTTGGTTACAGCCCAAGTTTGACGTTGTTTTTGCAAGTTTTCGATCATAGCGTCAACGTCAGCGTCTTTGATTTCAGCTGATTTACGTTCAACTTCTAAGCCGTCAAATGCTTTTACTTCAACTTCTGGATAAACTTCTACAGTTGCTTCAAAAACTAAAGCATCTTCTTTATGTTCAACTTTCTCAATGTTCGGCATACCTACCGCATTGATTTTTTCTTGTTGAATTGCTTCAAAAACGCTATCACGAATGATGTCATTTACAACTTCTTGATAAATGCTTGCACCGTATTCGCGACGAACAACGTTTTCAGGTACTTTACCTGGACGGAAGCCGTTGATCTTCACAGTTTTGGCAGTGCGCTTCAAACGAGCTTCAAATTGCTCGTTAATACGGCTCGTCGGTACAGACACATTTAAACGACGGGCAACGCCCGAAACCGCTTCAGTCGTTACTTGCATGGCTTCCTCGATAAAAATTAGTTAGTAGGAACAGTTTTTAAAAAAGTGCTGTATTATATGACAACTTTCAAGATATACAAAATTAACCGATCACTTCATGTAAGTGAAGGACATTATTCTAGTAAATTTCACAGTAATTTTATGATTCTTTAAATATTTTTCATAAGTACTTAAGTAAAACTAATTTTTTAGTTATTCTTTATAAATCTAAAATTACAATTAAACTTTGAATTTAATCGCTTTAATAAACAATTACCAATAATCAGTAGATTAGCTACATAAAAGTACAATTTACCATTCAATTATTCATTTTCTCTTCATAATTCAATTGGCAAATCCAATTAACACAAACTGTACATATAAATAAGAATTATTATTATTCGCATAACCTTTTAGTTTTAGAGTCCTGAAGTTATGTCTTTGATTAGAACACGTAAAAAAATTGTTTCTTCTGCAATAGCTTCATCGCTATCAATGATTGCAACAACAGCCATCGCGCAAGAAGCAGTTTCACAATTACCAACAATTCATGCTAAAGCGACTCAAGAAGAATCTTTAAAAGTAGATCAGTCTGCAAACTCTAAATTCGTAGCTCCCCTTCTAGATACTCCTAAATCAGTTTCAGTTATTTCAAAACAACTTATTGAAGATACAAAAGTAACAACTTTAGCAGATGCATTGCGTACTGTTCCTGGCATTACTTTAGGTGCAGGTGAAGGCGGCAATCCCAATGGTGACCGACCTTTTATCCGTGGTTATAGTTCAGAAAGCTCTATGTATATTGATGGTATCCGCAACTCTACCTCACAAAACCGTGAAATGTTTGCGGTCGAGCAAGTAGAGGTAACCAAAGGGTCTGCATCAGCAATGGGTGGTGCAGGTTCAGTTGGTGGCAGCATCAATATGATTTCCAAGGTAGCTAAAAAGGGTGATTTCCTAGAAGGCTCAGTAGCCGCTGGTACTGATAACTACCAACGTATCACTCTAGATGGCAATAAAGATTTTGGAAATGGCATTGCAGCACGTGTAGCTGTTTTGGGACATCAAAATGAAAAGGCTGGCCAAAGTAATGGGGCTGAATATAAACGTGTTGGTATTGCACCAAGTATTACTTTTGGCTTAGATACACCGACACGTGCAACTTTGAGCTACTATTATTTACAAACTGATGATAAACCTGATTCAGGTATTCCTTACTGGGATTCATCTCTTGGAAAAGCTCAAGGTAAACCGGCTGAAGTCAAGCAAGGTACATATTACGGCTGGAAAGATCGAGATTTTCAAAAGCAAGAAAATCACATCGGTACAATTAAATTAGAACACGACCTTACCGACAATATAACTATTACTAATACGGCCATGTATGCCAAATCAAAAAATGATTATGTCTGGACAAATCCAGATGACTCAAAAGGAAATGTTGGCAAAGGTCTTGTTTGGCATCGTTTGAACTCAGCTATTACAGATAGTGAGACATTTACCGATCAATTAGCACTTACAGGTAAATTTGATACTGGCTTCTTAAAGCACAGATTTAATGTAGGAGCAGAGTACAGCAAACAAAAAACTGATAAAGGCGGCTATAACATTATTGATGCCAAAGGTAATGTTTCTAGTACTGGCTTCTATAGCGATTGTTCAGACTTATCAACAAATTGGTGTACCTCGCTCAATGGTCCAACTCAAAAGCCATTTGTTGACCGTTTACAAGCACGCCCCGACTTTGACGCAACTGTAGAAAGTACTTCTGTCTACTTACTCGACAATATTGAGATCACACCAAAATGGTTATTAGATCTTGGCCTGCGTTGGGATAAGTATGAAGCTGAACAAAACTTCTTAGCGACTTCTAGTGCAGCAGCATATACAGCAAAAAATGATTCGGATTTCGTGACCTATCAAGCGGGTATTACTTTTAAACCAACAGAGAATGGCTCAATTTATACAAGCTATGCAACCTCTGCTAGTCCAGTCGGCTTAAATGCAGGTTGGGGTGATAATAGCGAAACAATTAATGCCAATAATCAAATGATTGATCCAGAAGAGGCGCAAACATTTGAAATCGGTACGAAATGGGATTTCCTAGATAATCACCTGAATTTAACAGCTGCTATTTTCCGTACTGAAAAGCAAAATACTCGTGTACAAATCGACCCAACGACTTATGCAAATGTAGGTGAAAGTAAAGTTGATGGTTTTGAGCTAGGCTTAAATGGTGAAATTACTGATAAGTGGAATATTTCAGCTGGCTACACTTATTTAGACAGTGAATTAACCAAAAATGGTAAATCTTGCCGTAGCGGAAAATGTACTGATCAATCCATTTATAATGGCAACCAAATGCCAAACGTACCTAAGCAAGCCGCTACGTTATGGACTACCTATAAAGTACTTCCACAATTGACGGTAGGTGCTGGTGCTGTTTACTCTGACAAAGTATATGGTGATGTAGCAAATATTAAATGGGTTCCATCTTACGTACGTTATGATGCAATGGCTCGTTACAACGTAAATAAAAATGTTGATCTTCAATTGAATATCAACAACCTATCTGATAAGCGTTATTTCACTAAAGCTTATGCTTCTCACTATGCAACAGAAGCAGAAGGCCGTAGTGCAGTTCTAGCAGTTAACTTTAAATACTAAGTTAACCTAGAATCCCATAATATTTTTATGGTTTCTGATATAAAATAGCCTCTCTTACTAGAGGCTATTTTAATTTTCTACTATTATTACTCGCAGGTATCACCGTGATCCATCATATTCCTAATGTCTTGAGTAAAGAGCAGGTCCAATATTTTCGTAATGAAATGGATAAAATTGAATGGGTCAATGGCAAAGTAACCGCTGGTACACTCTCTGCAACTGTAAAACGTAATCAGCAACTACCTGAAGATCACCCTCTTACTCACCATCTCAGCAATATTATTCTTGAGGCACTAGGCACACACCCTTTATTTTTATCTGCTGCAATTCCCCTTGATATCATCCCACCTCTTTTTAATCGTTATGAAAATCAGGAGTCTTTTGGTTTTCATGTAGATAATTCTATCCGACGCATACGTGGTACGAATGAACGGCTTAGAACAGATTTGTCATGCACTTTATTTTTAAGCGAACCTGAAGAATATGAAGGTGGTGATCTGGTCGTAGAAGACACTTATGGTTATCACGAAGTCAAACTCCCAGCAGGAGATATGATTTTATATCCATCTACTAGCTTGCATGAAGTGACTACAGTTACTTCTGGCTGTCGTATTGCTTCTTTTTTCTGGGTGCAAAGTATGGTGCGTGATGATGCTGAACGACATATGCTTTTTAATCTAGATCAAACAGTACAAAACCTAAGAATGCAACTAGGTGATAATCATAGTGAAGTAATGAAACTGACCAACCTTTACCACAATCTCATGCGCAAATGGGCTGATCTGTAACTATATTTATTTTTGCCTTTTTAAGACCAACTAATCTTTTTTACCTTAAGAAGGCAAAAATATGAAAATTATTTCCCACAAAAAACAAAATGGCGCAAAATTAGAAAATTATTTTCTAAACAACTTAACTAAAATTATGATAAGAATTTTGCACAAGGTGTAATCATTGTTTAGATATGATATATCTAAATAACAAGATTACTTGCAAACCACCAAACTTATTATTTCACGGTCTAGAGATGAAAACGAATTACTTGTTTGCCCAGCCTACTCAAGCAAGACATCATCTGCAACTCCTGATGCTGCGCCAAGCGCGCGTATAAAAATTTTGTCTGCTTTTTAAAGCAGCACTTCAAAATTACCTTTAATTTTTCTGAATTAGATACCATATATAACTGTAGACGTTGCCTTTTAAATATATCCAGAGCAACCGCGCTACGAGACAAGGAGTTTTCTCATGATGTTGGCTGACCCTAGCAAAAAATACCGCCGTATGTACCAGCGTGTGGATTTACCAGATCGCCAATGGCCAAATAAAGAAATTACAAAAGCGCCAATCTGGATGAGTACAGATTTACGTGACGGTAACCAAGCAATTTTTGAACCAATGAACATGGAACAAAAATTCAAAATGTTCAAAATGCTTGTGAAAATTGGTTTTAAGCATATTGAAATCGGTTTCCCTTCAGCATCTCAAATTGATTTCGATTTTACTCGCATGTTAATCGAAGAAAATCATATTCCTGATGACGTATACATTGAGGTTTTGGTTCAAGCACGTGACCATTTAATTGAACGTACTTTTGAATCTTTGGCAGGTGCTAAACGAGCGATTGTACATATTTATAACTCGAACTCTCCAACCTTCCGTCAAAAGGTGTTGAATGTAGATGTTGATGGCGCAAAACAATTAGCAATTAATGCTGCTCAAAAAGTTAAAGAGTATGCGGCTCAATATCCTCAAACTGACTGGATTTTCCAATACAGTCCAGAATGTTTCTCTGCAACTGAATTAGAAGTCGCTAAAGATGTCTGTGATGCCGTCACAGAAATCTGGGATGCACGTCCAGATCATAAAGTTATTTTAAACTTGCCAGCGACTGTCGAGGTTTCTACACCAAATGTTTATGCAGACCAAATTGAATGGATGCATCGTAATTTGGCACGTCGTGATGGCGTAATCATTTCTGTTCACTGCCACAATGACCGCGGCTGTGGTATTGCTGCATCAGAACTTGCCATTATGGCGGGTGCTGACCGTGTTGAAGGCTGTGTGTTTGGTAATGGTGAACGTACAGGTAACGTTGACGTTGCAGCAATTGCATTGAACATGTATACCCAAGGTGTAGCACCAGAGTTAGATTTTTCTAATATTAATGAAGTGATTGCAACGGTTGAAGAATGTACTGGTTTACCTGTACACCCTCGTCATCCATATGCAGGTGACTTGGTATTTACTGCATTCTCCGGTTCACATCAGGATGCGATCAAAAAAGGCTTCGAATACCAGAAAAATGAAGAAATCTGGGATATGCCTTACTTACCAATCGACCCGAAAGATTTGGGCCGCGACTATGATGCTGTAATTCGTGTAAATAGTCAGTCTGGTAAAGGTGGTATTGCGTATTTATTAGAGTCGAACTACAACGTTGTATTACCTCGTCGTTTGCAAATCGAGTTCAGTCAAGTTGTTCAACAATATGCTGATGAGAACGGTACAGAAATTAATGCTAAAGAAATCTGGACCTTATTTAAAGACACTTATGTTGATGTGAAAAACCATCATTACACAGTTAAAAACTACAAATTATCTGACATTAATGGTACTCAAATTATCGAACTTGATGTGGATGTCGAAGGTGAAACACAGCAGCTTCGTGGTGAAGGTAACGGGCCAATCTCTGCATTCTTAAATGCACTTCAATTACCAATTGACGTATTGAACTATGAAGAACGTAGTATTAGTTCAGGTGCAAATGCGAAAGCATTAACCTTAATTGAGCTTCAAGTAAAAGGTACAGGTAAAGGTTCATTTGGTGCTGGTGTTCATGACAATACAGTCACCTCATCCATTGAAGCAATTATTGCGTGTACCAACCGTTTGATTGATCAAGGTGTTTTAAGTACAGATCAGGTTGTTGCCGCCGCTGTTTAATTAAAAAAAAGACTTTGGAAAGGATACCTAGCTTGGTATCCTTTCTTTTTATTCCTGAAAGATTTAAAAGGCGAAATGTTCCCGTGTCTTTTCCAGCTGATTCAGTGGGGTTAGTCACTCCGCAAAAGTTCCAATTTGAAGAACCATTACACCTTGAATGTGATCGTGTTTTGCCACGTTTTGAACTAATGGTCGAAACTTACGGCACTTTAAATGCTGATAAATCAAATGCAATTTTAATCTGTCACGCTCTTTCCGGACATCATCATGCAGCGGGTTATCACCACGAAGATGATAAAAAAGCTGGATGGTGGGATAGTTGTATTGGCCCGGGTAAGGCAATTGATACGAATAAGTTTTTTGTAGTTTCGCTAAATAATATTGGTGGCTGTAATGGCTCAACTGGCCCGACCTCACCAAATCCTGAAAACGACAACCGTCCTTACGGACCTGATTTTCCATTAGTAACGGTACGTGACTGGGTTAAAACACAAGCCATGCTTTCGGACCGTCTAGGTGTAGATGTCTGGTATGCAGTGGTCGGTGGATCATTAGGAGGCATGCAAGCACTACAATGGTCCGTAGACTACCCTGACCGCCTACAAAAATGTGTGATTATTGCCAGTGCACCAAAGCTTTCAGCACAGAATATTGCATTTAATGAGGTTGCTCGTCAGTCAATCTTATCTGATCCAGATTTCCATCATGGCCGTTATTTAGAAAATGATAGTTACCCGAAACGCGGACTAATTCTGGCTCGTATGGTTGGTCATATCACCTATCTTTCAGAAGAAGCCATGAAACAAAAATTTGGACGTGATTTAAAATCTGGCAAATTTATGTACGGTTTTGATGTCGAGTTTCAGGTCGAAAGCTATCTACGTTATCAAGGTGAACAGTTCAGCCGTAACTTTGATGCCAATACCTATCTCATCATGACTAAAGCTTTAGATTACTTTGACCCATCTCGTGAATACGGCCATTCTTTAACTGAAGCGATGGGCAAAACTAAATGCCAGTTCTTGATTGTCTCGTTCACAACTGACTGGCGTTTTGCACCAAGCCGCTCACAAGAAATTGTAGATGCGCTTATTACCAATCATAAGCCAGTAAGTTATCTCGACATTGATGCTGAACAAGGTCATGACTCCTTCTTATTCCCGATTCCACTGTATGTCAAAACCATGCGCGCTTTCTTAGGCGGTGAAGAACACTTGAAATCGACGTCACTGGAGGCAAGCTAATGCGTATTGATCAACAACTGGCAGAAAAGTGGATTAAACCCGGCTCAAGCGTACTCGATTTAGGGTGTGGTGACGGTGAATTACTCGCTCATATGAGCCAAAAGCATCAAATTCGTGCTTATGGTTTAGAAATTGATCAAGAAAAGATTGCAATTGCCGTCAGTCGCGGGTTAAATATTATTCAACAAGATTTGAATCTCGGCTTAAGCCGCTTTGCAGACCAGTCCTTTGACTATGTGGTTATGGCACAAGCTTTGCAAGCCGTAGATGCACCCGATGTTTTATTAAGAGACATGGTGCGTGTGGGTAAACAGGCAATTATTACTTTTCCAAACTTTGCACATTGGAAGACTCGCTCTTTTCTTGCATTAAAAGGAATGATGCCTGTATCGGATGCTCTACCATATATGTGGTATAACACCCCCAACATTCATTTATGTACATTTAAAGATTTCGAAGCACTATGTGCTGAAAATCAGATACAAATTATTAATCGACTCGCCGTCAATGGAAATCAGCAGGGAAGCCTGTTAAGCAAACATGTTCCGAATTTGTTTGGTGAAGTCGCTATTTATCGAGTGAGTGCACTATGAAAAAGACATTATTTAGCACACTATTTGCAGGACTGCTAAGTATGCAGGCTCATGCAGATTATATCGCCCAGCCACAATCGGTTGCGAGTCAGGCTGCACGTTTTTCAACAATGGGGATTAACGATCTTCAGAAAGCGGCAAAAGCTGGTCAAGCAGGCGCACAGTTTTATCTTGGTACACACTATCAATATGGTAAAGACGTAGCAAAAGATGACAAACAGGCTTTCGCATGGTTTAAAGCAGCAGCTGATCAAGGTTTATCGCCAGCACAATTAAACGTAGGCCGCATGTATGCCGATGGTATTGGTGTTAAAAAAGATGAGTCTATGGCTCGTAAATACTTTGAAAAAGCAGCAAGCAATGGTGATAACCGTGCAAGCTATAACCTTGCTATGATGGAAGAGCAAAAGAAAAACTACGTTGGTGCTTACCAATGGTATGAGCTTTCAACTCGTGATGGCATGCTCGACAATAAAGTGATTAGCCTATCTGAAGGTAAGAAAACTGCTCTAGCAGCGAACTTAACTCAAGAACAAATCCGTACAGCTCGTGACCGTGCGGACAAATGGATTCAAGCACAATAATAACGGTTCATCCGTAAAAAAACCTTACTCGACTAAAGCCACCTTGTATGCTGTACAAGGTGGCTTTAGTTTAGGTTATCCCATTTTATATTCTATTTGTTTTCCTCTATATCCCCTTCCAAAAAACACGTAACATAACTGCTGTTCGATATTAGCTATAAAGTTTGGTTTTATTATGTCTACCCCACATTGGTTTGATCAGGGCAGTTTAGTTCTTGCCAGCAATAATAAAGGTAAAGTCGCAGAGTTTGAAAAACTTTTTGAACAGCTTAAGTTACCAGTAGAAATTATTCCTCAAGGTCGCCTTAATATTCCTGATGCAATTGAAGATGGTTTAAGCTTTATTGAAAATGCCATTATTAAAGCTCGTCATGCCTCTAAAATTTCAGGTAAACCTGCTATGGCTGACGACTCTGGTATTTGTGTACCAGTCTTAGGCGGCGCACCTGGTATTTACTCAGCACGCTATGCTGGAGAGCATGGTGACGATGCAGCTAACAATGCCAAATTATTAAATGACCTTTTGCCATTTCGTAAAAATGGTGAAGCGATTGAAGGCATGTTTGTATGTGTACTTGCTTTAGTCACTCACGCTGAAGATCCATTACCACAAATTTTCCAAGGCATCTGGCACGGTGAAATTTTAGAAGCGCCACGTGGCGAAAATGGCTTTGGTTATGACCCACTGTTCTGGTTGCCTGAGCTACAAGTTTCTAGCGCTGAATTGTCTAAAGAAGACAAAAACAAGATTAGCCATCGTGGACAAGCGATGCAGTTATTTAGAGAGAGCTTGCAGAAGTAAGCTGATCACATGGCCACAATATGCAGCGTTAAAACATATTAAACTTTGTATAGGCAAATCTTACTTTTCAAAGATGAAAAGTAAGCAAAAATCTTTTGTTAGACTGATGGCACATCCTTGTGCCACAGTCTAACTGGCGGCATCCATGCCGCCTTCGCACAAGCAAATTTAGGAAACTTAGAATTAGATAAAGATTAAACGAACAAGTGTAAAAACACAGCATAAATCGCAATACACACACAACTCACAATCGTCCCTGAGGCAATGTAAGCCGCAGATCTACCCGTCCCTTGATAATGTGTTTCTAGCGCTACAATATTGGCTGCTGGTGGCAGACAGAACATTAAAAACATCACTCCAATTTGCTGGCTGATATTTGGAATGGGTAAAAATCTATAAGTTAAGCCACAGAGAATAAATCCGCACACTACTTTAAATGCTTGAGCTTTTGTACTGTAAATTAAGTCTTTTAAATGCACGCGAGTACGGCGTAGCCACATTCCCAGCACACACATACCAGCAAAAGTCATGACAAACTTGGCAACTTCATATACCCAATGTATAGCAGGATGCTCGATATGTTGAGCACCTAACGACCTAAGTAAAAGTGCACAAAATATTGAAATACATGGTGGAGAAGTTAAAACCTTTTTTAATATGTTGAGCTTACTTTGTGGTGCAGTGGTGACTGCCGTAACAGCCCATGCATTCCCAAAAAGAGACATACCAATATATAAAGCCACAATAGGAGCCGTAGCATCAGGGCCAAATAAAGCCATGGCAAAGGGAAAGCCAAGCCACCCCATGTTGGTATAACTCACGCAAAGCGCTAATAACCTGTCTTTAAATAGAGCTAAATAGGCAAAGAAAATAAGAAATGCTGAACCGAAACTAAACAGCATCAAACTCAAACTACCTGGCTGATAAAATACCATGTTGTAAATAATCACAATCGGAATCAGGAGTCGTGCAAGCCAAGCTGAGAGAATAGGTTTTATAGTTTCTGCAATCGAAGTCTGAGCAAGTAGAAGTCCTGTGATAAATGCCAATACAGGCAGTAGTAGCGCCACGCTCTCTCCTCTTGCTCATTAAAATCAGCTTGCTATGCTACACCTTTTCAAAATGGAATGTACTCTCCATTTCAAGTAATTTAAGTGACTCTTTTCAAACTATGTATAAATAAAAAAAAGGAGATATGCAGTTTATAAAATTAACTTTTTAGATTTTGGCAGCCATTCATTGTCTTAAAAATGACATATAAATGTCACATTCCTGTCATGGCAACCTGTTGATATAAAGCAAACTGAAAAGAGGTATAAGATCATGGCCGGTTTATCTATTTGGCATGTCGTTATTTTTGCAATTGTCGTTATTTTATTATTCGGTACGTCGAAATTAAAAAATATTGGTAAAGACGTAGGCGGTGCAGTAAAAGACTTTAAAAAATCAGTCCGTGAAGAAGATGAGACTACTGCTCTTAATACTCCACGTACAATTGATGCCCAAGTCAAAACACCTGACAGCACATCAGTAAAAAGCTAAAGGTTTTCGACCATGCTTGATGTAGGAATGACAGAGCTACTCTGTTTTGCAATTATTGCAATTTTAGTTTTAGGCCCGGATAAACTTCCAGAAGCTGCACGCTTTGCTGGTCGTTGGTATGTTCGCCTAAAACGTTATATTACCAATTTGCAAAATGAGATTGATCAAGAGTTGCGTCTTTCTGAGTTTCGAAAAGAAATGCAAGAAGAACTCAACCGCATTGAAGCACTAGAACGTAAAGTACAACAACAGCTTGAAGAAATTCAAAAGCAAAATATTTCTGAAAATATAGATAAGGCTGAGGCAATCAAATCAGTGCCCCAACCTATTCGGATATGTCTTCCTATATCTGGCCATTATAAAGTCCCATACATTAGAAAATTTATGCCTTTAGCATCATCAACTGATATTTCAGAGACATCACCTGTTAAATTGAAGATTGCCGTATGAACCAACTGCCTTCAACCACTGTAAATAATCAGGAAAATTTAGACCAAATGCCAATCATGAGCCATTTGGTCGTTTTACGACGTCATTTATTTAGGATTGTCGGAGTAACCTTATTTTTATTTTTTTGCTTATTGCCCTTTAGAAATAATACTTACCAATTACTATCTGAACCTTTGAGGCTGCAACTTCCGACCTCCTCCTCAATGATTGCAACAGATGTCACTGCAACATTCATGGCGCCTTTTAAACTCAATTTATTTGTCGCGCTTGTACTGGCAATGCCATTTATTCTGTATGAAATCTGGTCATTTGTTCGTCCAGCGCTCTATCAAAAAGAACGTCATTTAGCACTGCCATTACTCATCGGTAGTATTGTCTTGTTTTATGCGGGCGTTGCTTTTGCATATTACATTACCCTTCCGGCAATTTTGCATTTCTTTATTAGTGTATCGCCTGAAACTGTCGCACCAATGACAGATATTAATAGCTACCTAAGCTTTTGCTTAAAGCTATTTTTAGTTTTTGGACTGACTTTTGAAATTCCAATCGCGACGCTACTCCTTATTTTAATCGGTGTGGTAAATACAAAAAGCCTTGCTGAAAAGCGACGTTTTATCATTGTAGGATGCTTTTTCGTTGCAATGTTTATTACACCGCCAGATGCAATTTCAATGGTGATGTTAGCGATTCCCATGTGGTTGCTTTTCGAACTTGGCCTACTCTTTGGTAAAATTCTTGAGAAAAGAAAAGTCCATTCTGCTGAATAAAATGATTTTTAAGAAAAAGCCTGAACCTCGAAGTTCAGGCTTTTTTATGTAGAACACTTTTTATTCTACAAAGCAATAAACTGTCTTCAAAGTGACTTAAAAATGTAAGAAAAGTGTCATTTTCAGTCCATAGAATCAACTCAACAAATATACCCACAAAATTTACGGATTTCTTATGACAACTGCTTCTACTCAACCAACGCGTCGCGAAATTTTAAAATGGTTTTCGGGGATTCCTTTTCTACCATTAGGAGCGATGGCTACGGCAGCAACGTTAGCAGGTTGTAATGATAGTGATGACAGTTCAGCAATCACTCCAACACCACAACCAAGCAAATTTAAAAATGCAAAATTCACAGCAATGCCAGCGCCAACAACTGCAGCAGATCGCGCAACTACTTTAGTGAATTCTAAATTAAAAATTGATTGGGAAAATTCAACCAGTACTGAATACCAACTCGCTTATAAACCCTTCTTTAAAACAGGTGATAGCGTACCAAAGCACGGTGGTGGAACAATTATCGCTGGTGGTTATTTTGATGTTAATGGCAATCCAATTATGGATAAATCAATTGCTGGCAAAGAACGTCAATTCTTTTCAGACTGTCCAGATGGTTCATCTCTAATTCAATTAGAAGGTGCGAAAGTTGAAGGTGTAGCAAATCCTGTGTTCCATGTTGTTCAATTTGAATATAACTCTAAAGACCAAGCAGGTGGCGATACTTACGGTCAACTACCATCTCCAATCGCAATTTTAACGTTGGATCAAGACCAAAAAACAGGTCACCTAGAACTTAAAAAATACTTCAACGTTGATACTGCACCAGTACACGGTTTATGGATTACTTGCGGTGCTAGCTTATCACCTTGGAACACTCACTTATCAAGTGAAGAATACGAACCAGATGCATTCAATCAAGGCATTGGCGGTACAGATCCAAAATATCTTGGTAAATACTTCTTTGGTGATGAAACTAAAGCAAACCCTTATAACTACGGTCATTTGCCAGAAGTAACAGTTAACCTTGATGGTACGGGTAGCATTAAAAAGCACTATTGTTTAGGTCGTATTTCTCACGAACTTATCCATGTTATGCCAGACAACCGTACAGCGCTTATGGGAGATGACTACACCAACGGTGGTTTCTTCATGTTCGTTGCTGATAAAGAAAAAGATTTATCGGCAGGTACGCTCTATGTTGCTAAATACATTAATACTCTAACTGAAACCTCAACTGCTAGCATTCAATGGATCAAACTTGGCCATGCGACTAGTAAAGAAATTGAGGATTTAGTTGCTGGTGGGATTAAATCAACTGACATCATGGAAAGTTTAACAACTAACCCAAATGATGCTAGTTATACTGAAATCACTTTGGCAAAGAAACAGCTTTGGGTCAAACTTAAACCAGGTATGGAAAAAGCGGCCGCTTTCTTGGAAACACATCGTTATGCAGCACTAAAAGGTGCAAGTATGGCGTTTACCAAGATGGAAGGTACTAACGTAAATATTAAAGATAAAATTGCGTACTCTGCTTTAGCTAATATTCAAGATTCAATGGTCATTGGCGGTAAAGGTTATGTCGCTGGACATAATGTCGCATTCTCTAAAAAAATTACTGCTGGTGGCGTACTTGCACATAAATTAGGTAATAGCTTTACAGACAATGAAGGCAGTGCAATCAATAGTGAGTGGGTTCCTCTTTACTCATATATGCTGCTAATGGGTGAAGATCTTGCTACGAAAGATAGTTTAGGTAATACAGCGAACCCAGACAAAATTGCTAGCCCAGACAATCTGAAGTTCTCTGAAACTTTACGCACATTATTCATTGGTGAAGACTCAGGTAACCACGTGAACAACTTCTTGTGGGCATACAATGTAGATACCAAAGAGTTAACACGTTTACTTTCTACACCAGCAGGTGCAGAGTCAACAGGTTTACATGCTGTAGATTCAATCAACGGTTGGACTTACATCATGAGCAACTTCCAACATCCAGGCGATAGTAGTAGTGTACCTGAGGATGTTAAGGCATTAATTAACCAAAATTACAATAATGGTTATAGTGCTAACGTCGGCTATATTACAGCCGACCCAATTGCCCCTTCAATCACAACTAAATAATTTTTCATAACCTCTTTAAACATTAAAGCTGGCTAAGGTCAGCTTTAATGTTTTTACATTCAGCTTTTACTTTTTATGAAAATTAAATGAAAAATTACAGAACTTTTCATTAACTTATCATCAAAACGTCAACGCCTCGTCACATTCACAAACTAAGCTCATGAAGAATTTTAGAACAATCTCTTTATTTACTTAGGAATTTCCCATGACAGAGCTGACGCCATATCATGAAGACCAAGAATTGGATAATAATACTTCTGACAATATCCACTTCCGCGACATTTTAGAACAACACATCAGTCGCCGTAGTTTAATTACTAAAGCAGCAAGTGGTGCTGTAGCATTGACTTTAGCTTCTACTTTAACTGGCTGTAATGATAGCGATGATGATTCAGGTTCTAACACCGGTGGAACCACACCTGTAGATCCAAATAAAAAACCAGAAAAATTAACTTTTACTGCCGTTGCGAAAAACCATAACGATATTGTGACTGTACCTGAAGGTTATGAAGCGAATGTCATTTATGCATTGGGTGACTCAATCAACCCTAATTTTGGCGAATGGGACGACAATAATATTCCATCAGGCCCAAGCTTTCAGTTCCGTTCAGGCGACTGTCATGATGGTATGCATTTCTTTGGTTTAAATAATTCAACAAACCGCTTTGACGAGAGTGTTTCAGCACAAGGTTTGTTGGTGATGAACCACGAATATATCAATCAGACTTTCCTTCATCCTAAAGGTCCAACAAAAGTTAATGGACGCCGCCCTGAAGATGAAGTCATTCGTGAAACCAATGCACATGGCGTTTCTATTGTTCACATCAAAAAAGATGCAGCAACTCAACAAGTAACAATTGATAAAAACTCTATTTTTAATCGTCGCATTACAGCTTCTACAGTAATGGAATTTGCAGGAGCTGCGGCTGGTTCAAACCTACTGGCAACTCGCTTCTCGCCTGCTGGACGTCAAACACGTGGCACTCATAATAACTGCGGTAATGGTCATACCCCTTGGGGCACATACTTAACTACCGAAGAAAACTTTATTGGTTACTTTGCTCGTAGTACGACTGATGACGCGTTACGTACTCCAGAAGAAATTATTGCACTGAAACGCTATGGCTTAAAAGCAGGATCTGGTTCACGTTACGGCTGGGAAACAGCAATTGGTCAAGTAGAATCACAAGACTTATATGATCGCTGGAATGCCGACGTAAAAGGCACTCAAGCAACACAGGACTACCGCAATGGACCAAATACATTCGGTTGGATGGTCGAGATTGATCCTTTTGATAACCGTCTGAACCCAGTTAAAAGAACATCGCTAGGTCGTTTTGCACATGAAGACAGTGCTTGCCGTGCCGTAGCAGGTCAGCCATTAGCATTTTATATGGGTGATGACTCTCGCGGTGAATACATCTATAAATTTGTCTCTAACGCAGTGTGGGATGCAAAAGATGTAAATCGTGGTTATGCAGCTGGCGACAAATATATGAACGCAGGTAAATTGTATGTTGCTAAATTTAATAACGACGGTTCAGGTCAATGGATTGAACTTGCCTATGGCAAAAATGGCTTAAATGAGAGCAACACGACCTATCCATTTAAATCTCAAGCAGACGTTGTCACATTTGCACGTTTGGCTGGCGACTCCGTCGGTGCTACAAAAATGGACCGCCCAGAATGGTGTACGGTCAACCCAGTGAACGGCGAAGTTTATGTTACCCTAACCAACAACTCAAATCGTGGTAAAGATTACGCAACCGATGCTGCCAATCCACGTAACTACACAGACCTCTACAACGGCACTAAAGAGCAAAAGGGTAACGTTAACGGTCATATTATCCGTTTTAAAGAAACTGATGACAAAACGACTGCTGAAACCTTCAAGTGGGATATTTATCTATTTGGTGCTGAAGCATCTATGGCTTCAAACATCAACTTATCTGGTTTAACAGACAACAATGATTTGTCATCTCCAGACGGTATGTGGTTTGACCCACGTGGCGTACTTTGGATTCAAACAGATGATGGCGCATACACTGATGTCACTAATTGTATGATGCTTGCTGCACTACCAGGCCAGATTGGAGATGGTGCTCCTGCAACTACTTCAAATGGTCAGCAAACTTTAGTGGGTGCTAAAGTTACAGACTCAACTTTGCGCCGTTTCTTGGTGGGGCCTAAGCAATGTGAGATTACAGGTATTGCGATGACACCTGACTACAAAGCAATTTTCATTAATGTTCAGCACCCTGGTGAAGATTCTGCAAGTTACGCAACACCAGAAAGTAACTGGCCAGCAACCCAGAAAGATCCAAACAACAAAACTGCGCGTCCACGCTCAGCAACTGTTGTGATTACTCGTAAAGATGGCGGTGTGATCGCGGGCTAATTCGTTTATAACTATCAAATGCCGGTCGATTGATCGGCATTTTTATTATCATCGATTTAAGAGAACCTGCTGCTGAGCAATTTGCCCACTATGCTCGCCTTGCTGAGTCTTTTCCAGCCAAAGCCATTCATTATTGGTCATTCTTAGAAAGTTTGAACAACGTGTGCCATACACAGGACTTTGAATAAAAGTCGATGACAATAACTCTTCCATTTCTGGCTGAATGCCCGTATTGGGTAATAATGCAGTTGTGACCTTACGTTCATCTTCAAGAATATCCCATGCAGCGTGTTGCAAAGTTAACTCTTCCGTCTGGTGCTGAAGCATAGGCAAAAACTCTTGCGTAAAACGTGTTCTTAAATGTCTGGTTTTTTCCCAATGTTCAGACATCAAGCCATTCGAAACCACATAAACACCATTGGCTAATACTTGCGGTGCTTCACCACGATTACTCATATAAACTGCTTGATCAGCATTTCCCATAAACAGGTTAAAGCCAGCGAAGTTCTGTTGCTGCTGTTCTAATTGCTGAGCAAATCGAATCGGCAATAAATCAGACTCTAAAAAAGCCTGAACCAAATGCCCCCGAGAAGTTTCATATTTTTTTTGATCTCGTCCATCACGAAAATTGGTCAAGACAGCCCATCGACCTTGAGGTGTTACGCCCATCCAAGTACCACCCGACTGTAAATCTTGGCCAGCAATAATCGGTGTGTGTTGCCACTGATGTAATAAAGCTGTTGGTCGATGATAGAACTCATCCCGATTTGACATAAGACATAAGGGCATATCATCAAGAACATGCCATGCTAAAGCCACAATACACATCTTTTCTTATTCCCTATCTTTACACATTGAATGTACAACATTTTTCACATCATTCCGCTACAATCTGTCAAAACGTAAGATCAAGGAGCAGCAATGCTGACCTATCCTAATATCGATCCGGTCGCAATACATCTAGGACCTCTTCAAGTCCATTGGTATGGACTCATGTATTTATTGGCATTTTTATGCGCTTGGGGACTTGCCTCCTACCGTGCCAAACAGCGTGATGGCTGGACATCGGACATGGTTTCCGATCTGGTGTTTTACGGTGCTTTAGGTGTCGTTCTGGGCGGTCGTATCGGCTATGTCCTTTTCTATGAGTTTGATAAATTCCTTGAAAATCCGATTTGGCTATTCCAAGTCTGGACAGGTGGTATGAGTTTCCACGGCGGCTTTTTAGGCGTCATGATTGCGATGTTATTCTGGTGTAAAAAATACCAAAAAACATGGTTCCAAACCCTCGACTTTATCGCCCCATGTGTACCGACTGGCTTAATGTTTGGGCGCTTTGGTAACTTCATTGGTGGGGAGTTATATGGTCGTGCAGTAACTGACCCAAATTATCCATTTGGTATGATCTTCCCAACTGATCCATTACAACTGGTACGCCATCCATCACAAATTTATCAAGCAATTTGTGAAGGCTTAATCCTATTTATTATCTTGTGGTGGTTTAGTTCAAGACCACGGCCACGCATGGCGGTTTCTGCTCTATTTTTAATGGGCTACGGTGTTGCACGCTTCGTAATGGAATTCTTCCGTCAACCAGATGCCGATCAAGGTTTCATTTTATTTGGCTGGATGACTAAAGGTCAGATCCTTACCGTTCCAATGTTGCTGATTGGCCTTTGGATGATGTGGTATGCCTACCAAAAGAAAATCTATGACTGGGGCCCACAAAAGAACAGTTAATATGATAAATCAGAGGAGTTTCGGCTCCTCTTTTCTTTTTTATGCTACAGTTTTTACTCTCCCAAAAATGAAGATATGCCATGCTGGAATTCTGGTTTGACACACAAGTCCCGACATTTAAAAAATTAGTGATTTTAATTATTACTTTGGCTATTTGTATTGGGCTATATCAATACCAGCCTTTGCCCTTAGATACGATTTTAATGTTTACTGGCACGGGTGTTATCTTTTTAATCTGCCGCTATTTTAAATTACATTTTGCTCAGAAAAATCCAACTGGCCTACTTTACCGCCTGTTGACTTGGATTCCTATCGCTCTTTTATTTGCACTTATTTTTGTTAAAACAATGCCGAACTTGCTGATCTGGGGTGTGCAAGGAATCGCTTTTATGGCGCTTGCTGCTTTTATTTTTTCACCTCAATCACTTTTTAATAAATAGGCTCAATATATGCTGGCTTATTGGTACAACGCACCACGTCATAGCAAACTTATTTTCATTATTGTTGTTTGTGTTGCAGTTTATGCAACCAATCAAGTTCAGCCCTTATCCCCTATTTATACAATACTCAGCCTTATTTTCGGGTTTGGTTTACATATTGGGCATTACTTGAATACTAAACTTTCAAACAACACATCAGGCAAATCGGGCTTGAGGATTTTAATCAAAATCTATCCTATTTTGATCATTATTATTTTGATGTATTTGCTCCCTGTTCAGCATAAATGGATTCATTTCATACAAGCTTTAGGCTTTGTACTGATTGGTTTTTTTCTTGTCTCGATTTATCAAAATCGTGCTAAAAGATTTAACTAAACACATTCAGCAAAAATATCTTAGAACTAATTTTAGATTTTCATCTTGAGCTACAACAGGTATCATCTTCAGTGGTTCATGATGAAGCAGCTCTATTGAGTAATTATTTATCTTCTGAGCTATCTCCCTTCTATTTTATGGAATTAATCCGAACTCGAGAGTGTTATGCGTGCATATTTAGACCTACTACAACATATCCTTGATAATGGCGGTGACAAAGGCGACCGTACAGGCACAGGAACCCGTTCTGTATTTGGTCATCAAATGCGTTTTGATCTCTCTAAAGGTTTTCCTTTACTCACCACAAAAAAAGTTCATTTCCGCTCGATTGTGATTGAGTTACTTTGGTTTTTAAAAGGCGACACCAACGTCCAATATCTAAAAGACAATAAAGTTTCAATTTGGGACGAATGGGCAACGGCAGAACAAACTGCTCGTTTTGGCCGCCCAGAACATGAGCTTGGACCAGTCTATGGTCATCAATGGCGTAATTTCGGCGCAACCAAAAATGCAGACGGCTCTTATAACCAAGATGGTTTTGACCAGATTAAATGGTTAATTAATGAAATTAAAACCAATCCAAATTCACGCCGTTTAATTGTTTCTGGCTGGAACCCGAATGAAGCTGGACAAGTTGCTTTACCGCCTTGCCATACGCTCTTCCAATTTTTCGTACAAGATAACAAATTGTCATGTCAGCTTTATCAACGTAGTGCTGACGTCTTCTTAGGCGTACCTTTTAATATCGCGAGTTATGCTCTACTCACCCATATGATTGCTCAAGTTTGCGGTTTAGGTGTAGGTGATTTTGTCTGGACTGGTGGTGATACGCATCTTTATGCCAACCATTTTGAACAAGCTAAACTTCAATTGACACGTGAGCCTTTACCGCTATGCCAATTGAAACTAAATCCAGAAATAACCGATTTATTTGATTTCAAATTTGAAGATATAGAGATTGTAGGTTATGAATCACATCCTGCAATTAAAGCACCAGTTGCAGTATAACGACGGCTTAAATTTCATTAGATTACGGTTTTAGAGAATAAGATTATGGCATGGCAAAATGTAGAAGTTGTCCACGTTGTGGCAATGGACAAAAATCATTGTATTGGTAAAGGCAATGCGTTGCCATGGCATATTTCTGCCGATTTAAAACACTTTAAAGAAATCACACAAGGTGGCGTGGTCGTGATGGGTCGTAAAACCCTTGAGTCTATGGGCCGTGCTCTACCAAACCGTGTGAACTGGGTAATTACCCGTGACATTAACTGGCAATTTGACGGTGTTAAAGTTGCATATTCAATTGAAGATGCCTTAAATGCAGCTTTAGAAGATGTAAAGAATACCGAAAAACAAGCTTTGTTCATTATTGGTGGTGGTGAAATCTTTAAGCAAACATTGTCGATTGCAGACCGTCTTGAACTTACTCATGTTGACTTAGATGTGCAAGGTGATGCACATTATCCAACAATACCGAGTGAATTTCATAAAATTGCGAGTGAACAGCAAGTTGATGAAAAATCAGGAACTTCATTCGAGTTTGCGACTTATAAAAAATAATTTTATGGATGCCTATGCACAATATCGGAACACGTGAATTTATTATTGCTCTACTTTTTGGGCTGTTACATAGTCTATTCACGTTGTTTATTGTGTTCTCTAGTATTTGGGTATGCGTAGCGCTCTGGGTCCAACAACCTTTTGGCTGGTTAGGTAGTCGCATACTTATTGGCATCTGGATTGCTTTTGCACTCAGTATGGCTGGCTTATATGTTGAAGGTCATCTTATTAGCCGCCGTACCGATATCCTGATTTACCTTGCTGCCTTTGCTTGTTCACTAGTCTGGTATTTTTCGATTACCGCACGTCAAGATCGTGATTGGAACCCAGAAGTTGCCAATATGCTGAGTTACGAAAAGCATGGCGATGTAGTTACTTTACACAATGTTCGTAACTTCAACTGGCATCCTGACGGAACCTATGATGTCCGCTGGGAAACCCGAACTTTTGATCTAAACCAGTTGAATGGTATAAATATCATTGCCTCTTACTGGATGGGGCCACAAATTGCCCATACACTGGTAAGTTTCGAATTTGCTCACCAACAACCTTTAGTCTTTTCAATTGAAATTCGCAAAGAAAAGAGTGAAGAGTTTTCGGCAATTGGCGGATTTTTTAGGAAATATGAACTGAGCTTAATTGCTTCTGATGAAAAAGATATTGTTTACACACGCAGTAACATCCGCAAAGAGCAAGTTTATAATTTTCCTGTTAACATGCCTCGTAGTGAGCAAAAGGCTTTATTTTTAGAATATCTAAAGAAATCCGATGAACTTCGTGCAGAACCAAAGTGGTACAACACTTTAACCAGTAACTGTACAACCTTAATTTTTGATATGGTTCAAGCGATTAATCCCTATCAGCTTCCTAAAGATTATCGTCTAATCGCTTCAGGTTACTTACCTAATTATTTATATGATCTTAAAGCACTTAATCAAAATATCAGTTTAAAACAGTGGTATCAAATTGCGCATATCAATCCACGTACTGAAAATTTTGAACAACTTTCAGATCAGAGTAGTGAACACTTCTCTCAAATCGTTCGACAAGGTTTACCTAAAGCTAAATGAAATAAGTAATGCACTTTTCTTTACTCTTTTATACATGCTTTACTTTGTATTTTAAATACATAAACCCTATTGTAATAGGCAGGAAATAGAGGGAAAAACAATGCAACAAGCATTATTTGGCGGCGGCTGTTTTTGGTGCGTCGAAGCTGTATTTTTACAAATACGCGGTGTAGAAAAAGTAACGAGTGGTTATGCAGGTGGACACACGACTAACCCTACTTACGAGCAAGTATGTCAAGGAGATACCCAGCACGCTGAGGTGATCTTGGTTGATTTCGATGAAGAGCAAGTAACTT
Source organism: Acinetobacter sp. GRABPA_MV_2 (assembly GCF_056725885.1). Taxonomy (NCBI): domain Bacteria; kingdom Pseudomonadati; phylum Pseudomonadota; class Gammaproteobacteria; order Moraxellales; family Moraxellaceae; genus Acinetobacter; species Acinetobacter sp. GRABPA_MV_2. The sequence goes on along the minus strand of NZ_JBWZNA010000008.1, from coordinate 63,198 downwards.
ACTCCCAATTACTTGATGTGTTCTTCGCGACTCACGATCCAACGACTTTAAATCGCCAAGGTAATGATATTGGCACACAATACCGCTCTGTTATTTACTATTATAATGAAGAGCAAAAGCAGGCAGCGGAACACACGATTCAGACTCTAAAAAATGACGATCTTGATATTGTGACTGAGCTGTCTCCTGTTCCGACATTCTATCCGGCAGAAGAATACCATCAGAATTACTATGCAAAGAACCCTTCACAAGGTTATTGCAATTTTGCGATTCCACCAAAGCTGCTCAAGCTATATAGTAAATTCCAGCATCTGATGAAAGATCAATAAATCAGAGCAATAAAAAAGCAACCAACCTGGTTGCTTTTTTATTGAGTAAACTAAATTTTAGTTTTCACTGACAAAGGCAATATCGCTCAGTCCGGCTTCACTGGCGCGAGACATTACCTGAGCAACAGTATCGTACTTCGACTCTTTATCAGCACGAAGTTGAACTGTTGGCTTAACATCACCTTGACCTGCTTCTTGAAAACGTTTTTGAAGCTCATCTAGGCTAATTACTTGAGTATCCCAAGCCACTTCACCATTTGCATTGATACTAATCGTAATAGCTTTTGGTGGTGGATCAATAATTTCAGCAGTTGTTTTAGGAAGCGTTAATGGAATCGATGGGTTGGCAACTGTTGCTGTGACCAAAAAGATGATCATTAACACCAACATAATGTCGATTAGCGGAATGAGGTTCATCTCATTCATGCCACTATCGTGGTCTTCACCCAATTGAAAAGCCATTAAGCTTGACCTCCAACATAACTTTGCTGTGCAGTTTTAACATCAGACTTTACAGTTGAGTCTTGCTGCAACATCGTGTCAATTAATAAGCTGTGTGCTTGATCTTGTAAGTCATGAGCAAGACCACGGTTTGCACGTACACAAATGTTATAAGCCAATACCGCAGGAATCGCAACTGCAAGACCAAGACCCGTCATAATCAGTGCTTCACCTACTGGTGTAGCCACTTGAGCCAAACCTGCTTGTCCGCTTTTACCAACGGCAACCAGCGCATGGAAAATACCCCAAACCGTACCAAACAAACCTACGAATGGTGCAATTGAAGCAATGGTTCCTAAAACAGAAATACCTTTATCAGCATTGGCCTTTTCAGCAGAAATCTGACGAAGTAATGCCTGCTCTGCAACCGCTTTACGCTGTTCAAAACTCAAAGGTTGTAACTTTGCTTTTAGCGAAGTGATAGCCTGAGAAAGTTGAGCATAAGCTTGTTGTTTTAGCTGGCGAGTCCCCATCAAACGTAAGATGAAAACTGTCCAAGTAGCAATCGACATTGCCAATAAGATGAAATACAGGGTTTTACTCACTGCATCTGCATGTTGCCAATAGATTGAAAAGTTCATATTGAACTCCTGATTAAGGTTAGCCGTTGGGACTCAAATTCATTTAAGGGGTTAAATCAAAGGGTTGCTCTGCTTTAATTGGATAAGCAACGCCATTTTCCATATAAGGTTTAAACTTTGCACCGCGAACAGCACGGACCACTTTGTCATCTAGACTTGAAATACCACTACTTCTAGTCACTCGTACATTAATAATCTTGCCTTTCTCATCGGCTTCAATCAGTACCATGACAGAGCGCGCTTCGCCTTGTAAATCTTTTGAAGAAACTGTTAAGCGTGGTGAACGGCTCCACTGTACACCTGAACCACCAATTGAAACTCGTTTCGGTGATGGATCTGGAGCAGGTTGAGCTTTAGGCGCTTCTTGTACTACCGGCTTAGGTTTTTCAACAACTTTTTCAGTAACTGTTGTCGTCGTTGTCACCACTTTGGTTTCAACTTTAGGTTCTGTCTTTACTGTTTCTTTTGGTGTTTCAGCCTTTTTCACCTGTTGAATTTTTTCCACTTTTTTAGGCGGTGTCACAGGCTTTTCAACAACTTTAACTTCTTTTACCTCTTTCTTAGGTTCCGGCTTTTTAGGTGGTTCCTTCGGTTTAGGAGGCAGTGGTTTTGGTTGCTCTTGAATTTTTACGAAACGTACCTGTAAAGGCTTCTTCTCGATTGGCTTTAATTCAGCAGGCTTAATATGGCTGACCGCCCATAAGACCCCGATATGACCAATTGCAACCGCAATTAGTGCAGTGATGACTTTCTTTTTCATCGGATTGGGAGAGTTTAAGGCTGCGGAAGATTGACTCATAAGAATCTAATTACCTAATGGATGATGATTTCAGATCTCTATTTGTAGAAACGATTTCAAACATCGGATAGAACAATAAAGTGCCACAATAATAAATGAGAAGTGTTTTCATTTGCAACTATTTTTTGAGAAAAACATTTGCTCAAGATCCCTACTTTGTATCAGTTAAGTGTCTTTGCTTTTGTTTTCTCATAGTTACATGAACGAGTATCTCTTGTTCACAAAGTGTTTAATCTAACTTATATAGCTAGGCTAATTTCACTATAAAGAGATCAAATCCTAACATAAACTCATTCATTATTGTTACGTTATATCATTTCAATATTTTTTTTGATATAAAAAAACACGCATGAAGCGTGCTTTTTTTTAAATAAGCGTTATTTAAAAAACAACCGTCTTGTTGCCATCAACAATGATACGGTCTTCCAAATGCCATTTTACTGCACGTGCCAATACATTACGCTCTACATCTTCACCTAGCTCACGAAGTTGCTCAACATTATAGTCATGGCTTACACGCTCAACGTCTTGCTCAATAATTGGGCCTTGGTCTAGATCAGCAGTTACATAATGAGCTGTCGCACCAATCAACTTCACACCTTTTTCATAAGCTTGCTTGTATGGGTTAGCACCCACGAAAGCTGGCAAGAAAGAATGGTGAATATTGATGATTTTCATTTCCCATTTCGCAACAAAATCTTCGCTTAAAATCTGCATGTAGCGTGCAAGAACCAATAAGTCATTGCCTTGCATCATTTCATCAATTTGTGCATAAGCTTCAGCTTTATTGTCTTTTGTTACTTTAATTACAGTAAATGGAATACCGAAGTTCTCAACGGATTCACGTAAATCTTCATGGTTAGAGATCACATGCGTAATTTCACAAGGTAACGACCCACGTGCATGACGCCACAATAACTCAAGTAAAGCATGGTCGACTTTAGAAACTAAAATACCAACCTTTTTAATTTCGTTTACGAAAGCTAGACGCCATTGCATGCCATAACGCTCAGCAACGTTCGCAGCAAATGTTTGAATTAATGCATCTTTACGCGACTGTAAATGGTCAAGTTCAAATTCAACACGCATGAAATAACGTCCGCCCTGAGCTTCCGTCGCATACTGGTCAAGCGCGGTAATGTTTGCACCTTGGTGGTACAAAAAGCTCGATACAGCCTGTACGATCCCAGGCTTGTCTTCACAAGTAATCAGTAAACGGGCTGTATTGGCAGTGGTCATATTCATTTGGTTAATATCACTTAATTGAGTCAAATTTTTAATAAGCCGAGTATTCTAGCGCCCTAAATAAACAAGCACAACTATTCATCTTTTAACGACGACAAGCTGGCGAATAGATCAGAAGGCCCCAGTGACTCAAGCAACTGCTCATAAGTTGCTCGGCTTTCTCCCATCAGATAAGGACCTTCAAGGAAAACCATTTGACGTAATGCCTGCCAAACCCATTTTTCTTCTAAGTGGTTATTGTCACTAATGTGACCAGACATATATAAAAAGTTTGTCCAGTTTGTTAATACAATCCACAAGTTAATAATGAGTGCTTCAATTTCAGACGGCGTCATTTTCATAAGACCTGCATCGACAAAGGCTTGATAAATCTTTTGCCCCTGCTGCATGACCTGTCCAGCAAACCGTGGATAAATCTTTTTAAAGTCTTCGTTACTTTCAACTAAATGATACACATCGCGATGAATAAAACGGTAACTCCATAGTTGACCGCTTAACACTTGAAAATAGCTGATTTTATCATTGGTCGTTAATGGCCTGTCTTCAGGTAAAGAAAGCATGTCTAAAGTCTCAACCTGATATTGGTACATTAGTTCTTTAATGATTTCATGCTTATTCCGAAAATGATAATACAAGTTTCCCGGACTAATACCTAACTCTGCAGCAATATGATTGGTTGTAACCGACCGTTCACCTCGCTCGTTAAAAAGCTGCAAACTGATTTGTAAAATCCGGTCTTTTGTCTTCAGAGCTTTAGGTAGAGACATTTTAATAACCTTTAATAATTCACATGGTTAAGACTTAAACACATAAACCGACTTGACTATTTAGAGTATTTACTCTAAAAATTAAGTATATCAGTATATTTGGTAAGTACCGATGAACAGTCAAACAAAAACAAATCCAGAGACTCAGCTTCCTTATGATGTAAAGCATTTACATGACTTGCTTGAACAACAAAAGCTTGCTTATTTACGTCATCCGGTACCCACTGCTAAAGAGCGTATTGATCGTTTAGCTCGTCTTAAAAGAGTCTTGGTAAAATATCAAGATCAGATTGCCGAAGCAATTAACCTTGATTACGGCAATCGTGCAATTATGGAAACAAAAATTGGTGAGCTACTCACTAGTTTGGAACAAATCAAATATTACAGTAAGCATCTGACTGCGTGGATGAAACCTTCAAAACGCCATATCAGTGTATTACATCAGCCAGCAAAAGGTTGGGTACAATATCAGCCTATGGGTGTGATTGGTATTATTACACCATGGAATTACCCATTATTACTTTCAGTTGGACCTCTGATCTGTGCACTAGCTGCGGGCAACCATGCCATGATCAAAATTTCTAGTGCCTCTCCAAATTTTGGACGTGTCCTTGAAAGTGCATTAGCAGAAGCATTCCCACAAGAATTAGTTGCTGTGGTAAATGGTGGTGGCGTTATTTCAGATGCGTTTAGTCATTTGCCTTTTGACAAAATGATTTTCACAGGCTCAACTTCTGTTGGTAAAACAGTGATGGCAGCCGCAGCTCAAAATCTAGTTCCAGTTATTCTTGAGTTGGGCGGAAAATCTCCTGCCTTAGTACACGCATCAATGGACATGAAAGATGTTGCCCAGCGTATTGCTGTAGGTAAATTATGGAATGCAGGACAAACTTGTGTTGCGCCAGATCATATTTTCTTACCACGAGGCAAAACTGCTGAGTTCATCGAAAACTTTAAATTGATTGTGGCTGGAATGTATCCTCATTTCCGCAACAACCAAGACTACACCTCTATTATTAATGATAAACAGTACAACCGCATTCAGGGTTATCTTGAAAATGCCCGTGATCAAGGTGCACGTATTGTTGAAATTAATCCGCAAAATGAAATTTTAGATGATGTCCGTAAAATTGCGCCAACTTTAGTCACTGGCGTGACGACCGCAATGGATATTATGCAAAATGAAATCTTCGGGCCTATTCTGCCAATTTTAGAATATGACCAAATAGAAGAAGTCATCGAATTCATTAATAGTCGTCCACGTCCTCTAGCGATGTATTATTTTGATTATGATCAAGCGCGTGCTGACTATATTGCACAGCACACCCATTCAGGGCATTTCGGAATTAACATGGTGATTACCCATGTTGCACAAGATGATTTACCGTTTGGCGGAATTGGTGCATCAGGTATGGGTAAATATCACGGACCAGAGGGCTTTTTTAGCCTTTCTCATGAGCGTTCGGTGATGTCAAATCCAAAACTTTATAGCCTTAAATACATTCTTCCACCGTTCAATAAGCCGATTCATCGTTTCATTTCGAAAACCTTGTTGCGCTAACTGATCAAGGCATGATCTGTTATACTAAATCATGCCTCGTTTTTACCAATTTCGCTTGTCTTTTAATCGTATTTTTGGTATAAAACGCCCCTTGAATGAATTCATCCGTTTACATTTAGTATGACTGGCCACAGATTTGCTGTTGGCTGAATCAATGGAGTTACACCATGTCTAAGGTTTGCCAAGTTACCGGCAAGCGTCCAGTCGTTGGTAACAACGTCTCACACGCCAACAACAAAACCAAGCGCCGGTTCGAGCCGAACCTGCACCACCACCGTTTCTGGTTAGAAAGCGAAAAACGTTTTGTACGTCTTCGTTTAACCACTAAAGGTATGCGTATTATTGACAAATTGGGTATCGAAAAGGTTGTTGCAGACCTTCGTGCTCAAGGTCAAAAGATCTAAGGAGTCTGAGCAATGCGTGATAAGATTCGCCTCGTTTCTTCAGCTGGTACAGGTTACTTCTATACCACGACTAAAAACAAACGTACTATGCCGGAAAAAATGGAAATCAAAAAATTTGATCCAAAAATCCGTCAACACGTGATTTTCAAAGAAGCTAAAATCAAATAATTTTAGCCTCGAAAAAAACGACTTCTTTATGAAGTCGTTTTTTTTTGCATTTTTTTTATACCCACCTTTTTGTTAAACTTTCTCTACATTCCGCCTTGGCATTTTTTATGCTTGTTTTTAGCCTAACTCACGTAAAAGGAGTTTTTAGTGCCGCATGACGTAGATTTAATTATTTTACTTGCTGTTGGTTTCGGCGTTGCCCTCATTTTTGGCTATATTGCAGCCCGATTACGACTCCCCCCTCTAATCGGCTATTTAATTGCCGGAATTATTATTAGCCCAAATACACCGGGTATAGAAGCAGATATCCATCTTGCCAACCAGCTTGCAGAACTCGGGGTCATGTTCCTGATGTTTGGTGTAGGGATGCACTTTTCATTAAAAGACTTATTACTAGTTCGTCGTATTGCCTTACCTGGCGCAATTTTACAGATCGCTGTTGCAACTTTACTTGGTATTGGCGTTTCAATGCTATGGGGATGGAGTTTCGGGTCTGCACTCGTTTTTGGCTTAAGTCTATCGTGTGCGAGCACGGTTGTATTATTAAAAGCATTAGGAGACCGAGGTCTTTTAGACTCAGTTAACGGCAAAATTGCTGTGGGTTGGCTGTTAGTCGAAGACTTAGTGATGGTACTGGTTTTAGTACTTCTTCCGGCTACAGCTGTTTTACTCGGTGGAAAAGCACCAGCAGGTGCAGACGGAAATATCTGGTTAACCCTTGGAATAACTTTATTAAAAGTGATTGGCTTTATTGCCTTTATGCTCATTGTAGGTAAGCGTGTTGTACCTATTATTATGCAATTCGTTGCTCGGTTAGGGTCAAGAGAGCTATTTACACTGACCGTCGTCGCTGCTGCTGTTTCGATTGCTTACGGCTCTTATGCCATCTTTGGGGTTTCAATGGCTTTAGGGGCATTCTTTGCAGGCATGGTCGTTAAAGAATCAGACTTTAGCCATCGTGCAGAAGAAGAGACTCTCCCACTACGTGAAATTTTCTCGATTTTATTTTTCGTTTCTGTGGGTATGCTGTTTGATCCACATATTCTTGTGGAGAGTCCGCTCCATATTTTAGCTGTTATCGCAATTATTATGGTGGGTAAGACACTTGCTGCAATGGCATTGGTTTTATTCTTCCGCTATCCAATCAATACAGCTTTAACAGTCGGAGCAAGCCTTGCACAGATTGGTGAATTTTCATTTATTTTGGCGACACTTGGTGTTTCTTTAGGCCTATTAAGCTTAGAAGCTCAAAATCTGATTTTAGCGGGCGCTTTATTTTCAATTACGCTTAACTCTTTCATCTTCTCAGCGATTGAACCTGTACAACGTTGGATTCGTGAACGTTCTCACTTAGCCCGACTGCTTGAACGTAGTGGTGACCCATTAGCAATGTTACCCGATGAAGTTGATCAAGCTTACTTACGTGATCAGGTCGTGATTGTGGGATATGGTGGTGTAGGACGACGCATTACTGAAAATTTAATTAATGAGAATATTAAAGTCGTTATTGCAGAAGAGAATCGTGAAATCGTAGAAAAACTACGTAATGCAAATATTGCTGCTGTGAGTGGTGTTGCTACTGAACCGAGTGTTTTAATTCAAGCACATATCATGCATGCACGACTCTTAGTAATCTCACCTATGGATATTTTAGATATTCACCGTATTGTGGCGATTGCCAAGCAATTAAATCCTCAAATTCAGGTATTAATTTGCGCGGAAAGCAAAGAAGAAGCAGCGGTTATCCGTGACGAAAATATTGGAGAGGTGTTCTATGCAAAAGAAGAAATGGCAAAGAATATGAGCCACCACATCTTAAATCAGATCGAGCTTGCTCATCAGTCAACAGTTCATTAACTCCATATAAAAAGCGTACTCAAGAGTACGCTTTTTTTAACTCAAGAATTTAGGCTGTTCGTCTAATACCTCAGCCTGCCACTCGTTTACCTGCTTTTCCAGCAGTCCAAACAATGCAGCCTGAATCATATGCTGAGCAACAACTGGAGTCTGCTCACCCAAGATTGCTTTGACTTCATCGCTAAATTGAATTTTAACCAAGGGTTCATTCTCAGAACCTGCATTACGCAAGGCGAGTTCACCACCTTCGAGTTGAACTAATTCCAACACTGCTTCTTGATTTCCAAATAACTCTTTCAATTGCTGTATAGACATATACTTCCTCCATGTTTCAACATGGTGGCAAAGCACCCTTGCACTTTGCATCTCTTGTCTTATTTATATAGGCACACCTAGTCTAAATTTCAAGCATCTAGGCAGTTTAATTTTAGAACTCGACCATTTCGTTACGAAAACCATCAATTAAATGACTTAATTCTCGGTGCCATTCACGCAAGATTTTAACATCTGGCAACCAAGACTGAGGCCCTTGTGTCACTTTAATAATGAGGTTAGAAGAAGTCTCTTCTTCCGGAGTCGGTTCTTTTGGTTCTGGGGCGTATTGGCACATACGATAAGCTCGTTTTAACTCTGCAACAAAACCATCTTTTGCCAATTGCTGCAAAACGGATACTTCAGGAGAAACCTGTCCTTTTGCCGCCATATGTTCCTCTATAGATTTTAAGGTGGGTTGCAAATCATTTAAACGGTAATAACGTACTAATTCTTGTAAGAACGCTAACATTGCGCCATGTAAATGAAATACAGCTGCTTCACGGTAAGCTTGTACCTGCTGCACATGATCGGTCTGCTCTGCCTGTTGACACGCTAAGCGTGCAAAATAGAGCTTCTGATTGGTACGATCGGCATGATAACGAGCAACACGTGACATAACTAAACTTTCCTGTTCTAAAATCGCCATTGCAACAGCTATTCTTAGCTTAACGACTCCATTGATAAAATCAACGTTATTTATGGTAAATCCAGCTCAACTTGATAAATTTTACGTTTAGCTAAAATTTTCACTGGCTGTTTTATAGGACGGACATTACTTAAGACCCAAGCAAAATAGCCTTCACTCCAAGCAGATGCACAGGCTAAATTGACCTCGTCATTTCGCCAAGCGTGAATAGAGTCAACATCAACTAAAGCGACAGCAACTCCTTCCTCTTCATCAGTATCTTTAATCAGAAAGTTCTGGTTTTCGACAATTAATAGATCTTTCACTGGTAACTGCGTAGGCACCCATGAACGCACTTCAAGTGTTTTGATACCTTCAGCAATACGAATACCATTGGGCGTTACAATCGAGAGAGCTAAAAATTGTCTTTTCATCAGGAAAACTTATTCTTCGGCTGCTTTAACTCGAATTCCATAGCCTTTAACTTTAAGCGTATTTAAACCTTTAATTGCCTTAATCGCTTCACGTGGATTCGGCATTTCAACAAAACCAAAGCCTTTCGATTTACCTGTGTCTTTATCAGTCACAAGAACACATGTATCAACTTTACCATATGCCTTAAACAACTCTAAAACTTCAGCTTCACTTACAGCACGATCTAAATTACGAACTAATATTTTCATTTTCTAACCTTAATTGGCAATAAAAGGGAGGGCCAATATACATTTAAGTAATCACAGCGTCTTATACAGTAGTTTAGTCCAGATCGATACCAAAACCTAAATTTACTGCAGGAGATCTGTTCCATTGTTTTTTAGTAAATTGCTGAGGTACTTGCCTATGAATTTTTGCTTGAACCAAGTGTGCAGGCAGATCATTTAAGAAATAACTCTCAACTTTACGACCTTGCTCATCATAAGTGTCTTGCGACCACGTATTAAGATTTTGCTTCGTCAAAATTAATTCATTTTCAGCACGCGTTAAGGCAACATATAGCACACGGCGTTCTTCCTCAACATCATCAAAATCACCCTGAGCCCTTGCATAAGGATATTGATTTGGCGATACGTGAGGTACATAACAAACTTTCTGTTCGGCACCCTTAGCTGAATGAATCGTAATTAAAGTTACCAAATCTTGATCAGCAGCTTTTTCAATTTCAGAAACTGAAATCGGCTCAAGTACATATTCCTCAAGGAATTCACCTAACGACGCATGCTTTCGTGCAAGTTGCTTAACCAAATCAAAGTCTTTTAAACGACGTGACCAATCTTTAGTTTTATAATTCTGCTCTAGCTGTTCACCTAAAGCATCAAGAGCCAAGCCAATACTTGCCTCAACATGCTGCTGTAATACATCTAGCTGTTTTAAAATTAAAATCGCTTGTAGTGGTACCTTGCCATGGCGTTCAAGTCGCTGACAGCGCTCCTCGACATCAACAATTCCCATCAGTTCTTGGGCTAACTTACTCGCTCCAACATCGCCAATCCCATCCCATAAGGTTAAAAAGCGCATCCAAGCCAAATCATCGTGAGGGTTACTCACAATACGTAAGAGACTGAGCACATCCTTTACATGGGCCGACTCAAGAAGCTTTACCCCGCCAATAAAACGATAAGGTATTTCAGCAGCAATAAAAGCCCCTTCTAGATATCGGGCACTATAGCCAGAACGGACTAACACCATGTGGTCATGCCAGTTTGCACCTTGCTGATGGCGTGTTATTAAATCTTGTGCAATCCAGTTTGCTTCTTCAAACTCATTACCAAACAAATGTAGCTGTGGCTTTTGCCCTTGGCCACGATGCGCTTGTAGCTGTTTTTGATAATCGATTGGGCTATGTGCCAACAACCAATTTGATAAATCTAGAATTTCTTGGGTCGAGCGATAATTTAAAGCCAGTGTAAGTACTTCTGCATCGGGTATTCGTTCTTTAAAAGAATGAATATTTTCAAAGTCTGCACCACGAAAGCCATAAATGGACTGCGCATCATCACCCACACAAAATAACTTCACTTTACCAATTAAGGGCTGTAACAAAGCCCATTGCAAAGGGTTTGTATCTTGCATTTCATCAACTAGCAATGCCTGACAAAAGCCCGCTACCCAATTGATCAACGCTTCTGAGTTTTGTAAATGAACAGCCACAATCGACAAGATATCGTCGTAATCTAAAAAATTACGCTCTCTTTTACGTTGCTCATAAGTTTTCATCAACTCAGCAATTTGTGCCTTGTGCTCATAGGCTTCTGGAAGTTGCTTAAGCAGTGCTTCAGAAAGCTTGGTTTGAGTATTTCTTGCATAGGAATATAAATCACACAGCTCTGCCGCTTTAGGTAAAACATTATCTTTGTCTTTACCTCTTAATAAACGGAACATCAGTAACTGATCATCGCGATCAATAATACTAAATTGATTTAAGCCAAAAGCTTGTGGATTACGGCGCAGTAAATACATACAAAAAGTATGAAAAGTCGAAGCTCTTAGGCCCTTTGCCTGTGCTCCTACATGCTGCTCTACTCTTGCAACAATCTCACTCGCAGCACGTCGAGTAAAAGTTAAAATCTGGATTTGATTCGCTGGTAAGCCTTGATCAATTAAATAGGCGGCACGTGCAACAATTGTCTTTGTCTTGCCACAACCAGCACCCGCCAAAACTAAACAGTTCTGCGCAGATGTCGTGGCTGCTTTTTTTTGCTGAGCATTTAGTTCATTAATTAATTTTGCAAGACTCATAACACATATCGCTAAAACACCAAGACATAGTTTAACAGACCCAACCATAGATGCGTCTGCTCGCCCTAAAAACAAAAAGAGCACCTAAAGTGCTCTTTGATTCAATTTTCTTATTTAAGATATTGTTTTTGAACTAGATGGTAGATGCTTAATCGCAGAAGCCAAACCTAGAAAATTAATTCCTTGAAATAGGATATCAATAGCAAGGAACATTCCTAGCACCCAAAAAGGTGAATCTTTAGAAACCAAAATTAAAATACCTGTAGCGAGTGTTAATAATCCGGAGAATAAAGTCCAGCCCCAGCCCGTAATTGGCTTAAGTAAAATTGCGTTTATTGTACGTATAGTCCCAGCGATGATAAGTGCAATCGATAGTAAGCTTGTTAAAACTACCGCTGTTTTTACAGGAGTAGAAAAAGCGTAATAACCCGCTATTAAATAAAGTACACCAAACAGCGCCCATAACCATCGGCTTGCGCCTTTAAAAACACTAATAGCCGCAACAAGATGTAAAACACCTCCGACCATCATGAGTATTCCAAACAAAAAAACGACAGAAAAGGTCGCAAATGGTAATGAACTAAACAAAATCAGACCGAAGCCAATAAGCACAAAGCCTAATATCAAATACCACTTACGATCAGCATGTAACTGATTGCGCACCAAATCATTACCGACAGTTTTCATCATGGCCACTCTTATTATCAGGTATTAGAATTTCATCTATCTAATAATAGTGATCCACTTCACATTTTTTGTCTGTATAAAATCTGCATCGTTTCTTATCAATTAATGTGGATAAAGCAGTATTTATCCACAATTTTATTTCACCCAACCAATTTCTTGAGCTGTAGGTAAACCTATTATTGTTTCATGTAAACCATTCGGCATTTTACTGCTCTGCTCAGATAATGGTGTTCGACCACCCATGATTTCAGCCGCTGTTTGCGGATATAAAGGCACTTTTTCAGGGTACGCATAACCTAGAGGATAAAGCGGTTGACCAGTTTTTAAATCATATTTGTCTTGTGCCCCAAAGCCATGTAATAGCTCATGAACAATCACGATCTGATTTTGGGAAGCTTGTGTATTGGTCGCAAATAAATTCACACTACCAATACGACCTTTTTCCAAAGCAGTCGAATGGATCAAAACTTTTTGATAATGGGGATCGTAATAATTTAAATAAAGTTTAAGTGATGCCCCATTGTCTTCAGGTTGTTGATAACGCCATGCATAAAAACGGAACTTTAAACTCCACCACATCACATGAAAGATATTGGCATTTTGAGGAACCTCAGGAGGTCGTTGCTGTAATGGCTGACCTAAACGAATTACAAAGTTTCCTGATTGACCACGATAATGCTGCGACCATTCTCCTAAATAATTTCTTATTCTCTCAAAATCAATGTATTGCAACTGATGAATATAGCTCTGTGTTGTCTGTAAACCATCTGCATTAATAGGATGTAAAACGACAACAATAGGTTGATTCCAGTCTTGGTTTTGATCTCGCCATGCCTGAACAGCAACAATCAATAAAATAATTAACAAATATAAAACTCGAATGTTTTTCCACATTCTTTTTCCCCATACATTTAAAATTTTCTTTAATTGTTTTAGATATAAAAAATGCTAGCTGAGCTAGCATTTTTTATTGTGGACTTAATTAGCCCTCAACCCATTTACCATTTTGATAAATTAGACTCCATTTGGTTTGTTTGCCTTCTGGAGTTTCCGAACCTACATATTGTGATTGATTCTTACGACTGAATTTCACAACTGTCGGATTACCTTCAGGGTCCACGTCTGGTGCTTGTAAAATAAATTGATATTTAGGATCAAGCTGAGCAGCAACACTACGCAATTCCGCAACTTTTGGCGCACGTGTTTCACGAATTTTCGGGAATTTACTTGCGGCCAAAAACAGACCAGCAGCACCATCACGCAACACGAAATAGTCATCATGCTTTGTTGAGCGCAAATGTTCCATCTTGATCGGTTCTACACGTGGAGGTGCAGGCTGACCGCTTTTCAAGACCTTACGAGTATTGTCACAGCTTGTACAAGCGAAATACGGACCAAAACGACCAGTCTTAAGCTGCATTTCACCATCACATTTATCACACGGAATGGTTGGTCCATCGTAGCCTTTAATCTTGAACTCGCCTTCTTCAAGCTCAAAACCGTCACAGTCAGGGTTGTTACCACATACATGTAGTTTACGACCACCATCAATTACATAGCTGTCCATGGCTGTGCCACATTTTGCACAGCGATGTTTTGACATCAAGTCTGCGGTTTCAGCACCATCATCATCAGAAAGAGCAGCTAAGGACTCAACAGGTGTTAAGTTCAAAGTACCTTTACAACGCTCTTTAGGCGGTAAGTTATAACCAGAACAACCTAAGAACACGCCTGTTGTACCTGTACGAATCTGCATTGGACGTGAACATTCAGGACAATGTACTGCTGGCACTTCAACCGGTTGGTTACGGCGCATGCCGTGCTCGCCTTGAGCATTGGTAAGACGTTTCTTGAAATCACCATAGAAAGTATCAAGTAACTCTTTCCAGTTACGCTCGCCTGTTGCAACTTTATCGAGCTGCCCCTCAAGGTCTGCTGTAAATGCATAGTTCATCAAGTTATTGAAACTTTCATCAAGACGATCCGTGACAATTTCACCCATTTTTTCGGCGAAAAGACGACGGTTTTCTAACTTAACGTAGCCACGTTCTTGAATCGTAGAAATAATCGCTGCATAAGTCGAAGGACGACCAATACTACGTTTTTCGAGTTCTTTAACCAAAGAAGCTTCAGTAAAACGTGCAGGTGGTTTAGTAAAGTGCTGACTTGGGTCTAACTTCTCTAATTTTAAAATTTCGCCTACTTTAATTGCAGGCAAAATAATATCGTCATCAGACTTGTTAGCACCACGCACTCGTGTAAAACCATCAAATACAAGCGTACGGCCTTTTGCCTTCAATTCAACATTTGCAGCTTCAACCGTTAAAGTTGAAGATAAATATTCTGCTGGAGTCATTTGACAAGCAACAAACTGACGCCAGATCAAATCATATAAACGCTGAGCATCACGCTCTACACCTGCAAGTTGGTCACCTGTAAGCGCAACATTAGAAGGACGAATTGCTTCATGGGCTTCTTGAGCACCGGCTTTGTTTCCATAGCGGTTTAGTTTTGCAGGTAAATACTTCTCACCAAATTGGCTTTCAATATGAGCACGTACCATGCTTACCGCATCGTCACTCAAGAACGTTGAGTCAGTACGCATATAGGTAATAAAACCTGCTTCATATAGACGCTGCGCTAACATCATTGTTTTCTTTACAGAAAAACCTAGACGTGTACTTGCAGCCTGTTGCAGCGTTGAAGTGATATACGGTGCACTTGGATTGACCTTAGTCGGTTTATCTTCACGCTGTGCAACTTTATATTCAGCACCTTTTAAAACATCCAATAAAGCATCAGTTTCAGCTTTATTTTTCAGTTTAAGGGTTTTACCAGCTTGCTTAACTGCTTCAAGACGAATGTCATCTTTCTTGGCTTGCGTGTCTGCAAAAACTTGCCAGTATTCTTCTGGAATAAAAGCACGAATTTCTCTTTCACGCTCTACAACCAGTTTCACCGCTACAGACTGTACACGACCTGCCGATAAACCACGGGCAATCTTTTCCCAAAGTAATGGCGAAACCATAAAGCCAACAACGCGGTCTAAGAAACGGCGTGCTTGCTGTGCATTAACTCGATTTAAATCTAGGCGGGTAGGTTGTTTAAATGCTTCTTGAATAGCATTTTTAGTAATTTCGTTAAATACCACGCGATGATAACGACTGTCATCACCACCAATAACTTCTCTTAGGTGCCAAGCAATGGCTTCCCCTTCTCTATCCAAGTCCGTTGCGAGATAGATTGCATCAGCATCTTTGGCGAGTTTCTTTAGTTCAGCAACAACATTTTCCTTACCTGGCAGAACTTCGTAATGAGCTTCCCAACCATGTTCAGGATCAACCCCCATACGATTAACTAAAGCCTGACTGGCTTTTTGTTCTTTTTCTGCTTCAGTGAGTTTAGTCCGTGCAGCCGGCTTTTTCTCAGTTGATTTACTGCCACCTGTTGGCAAATCACGCACGTGACCTACAGAAGACTTTACAATGTATTGCGAACCCAGATATTTATTGATGGTTTTCGCTTTGGCAGGCGACTCCACAATCACTAAGGCACGTTTATGTGCAGCAGATGCAGTAGATGCTGTGCTTTGAGATGCAGAGCGCGAGGTATTCGCCATATAAAATGTTATTCCTATACCAATAAATTTAAAAATCAGGCTTTAGCCAAGTTCAACAGATAAGCCTTCATCTCATCTAATTGTGTTGCTCTCAGGTCTGATTCCTCATCCCAATAAAGCCCTACACAGTTTGCCTGCATATCAATAGCATAAATCCCTTTTAATGCAATGGGAGAATCATTAAATTTCTCATCACCCTGAACCACTTTTAATTTGCCGTCTACAACGCGAGCGCGCATTAAAGATAAACGGGCATCGGGAATCAATACACTATAATAAGCAACCATGCTGGCACGCTTTTCAGTCGCCATTGGGACATGTGTCCATTCAGGTGCAACGATTACACGTGGGTGTAAACCCATTTTACGAGCTTTATCACGCATAATACCAAGTGCCTTTTCACGTGGGCTCACTCTTAAACCAAAAATGGAGCCTAGTACGAAAAGAACAATGATAACGGTAACCCAAATTCCCATATTGTCCATAGCAAAACCTATTAATCTCTTTTATTAGAGTTGCATAAGCGGACCAGAAAACGCAAGTTTCATCATAAAAATAATGCCCGATACAGGGGCAAGCTTCAAAATAGTCAGATGTCACAGTGCAAATTAAGATGAGCTAACTCAAATATAATTAAGGATTCGAATTACGATCCACAAGTGTCAGTTTCCCAAATTGGTCAATATGAGCATCCCCCCACTGTTTTAAAGCAAATAGAATTTTCTCAAGACTTTGTCCCAAGTCAGTCAGGCAATATTCCACTTTAGGCGGTACCTGAGGATAGACTTCTCTATGAATAATTCCATCTTGTTCCAATTCACGTAGCTGATTTGTCAGCATTCTTTGGGTAATGCTCGGAACACGCTTTCGAATTTCGTTAAACCTCAAGGTGCCTTCATTAAATAAATGCCAAAGAATGACGCATTTCCATTTTCCATCAATCAAGCTAATCGCCGCCTCCACTGAACATCCCGGAGAGCAATCAAAACTTGAATGTCGTACTTTTGCCATTTTACAGTATCCTTTTTGACACTATGAGCGTTATTTGTCTGTAGTCACTTATTTTAAGCTTACGTTATGATCAAACTCTCAACAAGAGGAATGATAATTATGAAAGCTGTGGCATATCAAAAAGCGGGGCCTATTACATCGCCAGAAGCACTCGTTGATATTGAACTCGATGCCCCTATTGCTGAAGGACACGATTTACTTGTTCGTGTACAAGCTGTTTCAGTAAATCCGGTAGATACTAAAATTCGAAAGAATGTAAGCCCTGAGAATAATCAGTGGAAAACTCTTGGCTGGGATGCAGTAGGTGTAGTTGAAGCGATTGGAGATAAAGTTACTCAATTTAAGATTGGCGATATTGTTTGGTATGCAGGTGCTCTTAATCGTCAAGGTAGTAATAGCGAATTACAATTGGTTGATGAACGCATTGTTGGCCATAAACCAAAAACTTTAGAAGTAACCGAGGCGGCAGCTCTCCCTTTAACTGCAATCACGGCTTGGGAGATGTTATTTGATCGCCTGCAAGTTCCAAAGAAAGCGCCAGAAAGCACAACAATATTAGTGATTGGTGGAGCTGGCGGTGTTGGCTCAATCACCATTCAACTTCTTAAACAGCTGACAAACCTAACAATTATTGCAACAGCTTCACGAGCAGAAACTCAAGACTGGGTTAAGCAACTTGGAGCAGATTATGTGTTAGATCACCGTCAACCCTTAGCAGCCCAAATCAAGCAATTAGGTTTAACTGCACCTTTATATGTGTTCTCAACCACTCAAACAGATCAGCATTTAGCAGATATTGTCGAGTTGATTGCACCGCAAGGCCGTTTTGGGCTTATTGATGATCCTGAACAGTTAGATATCAAACCGTTTAAGTCAAAGTCTGTATCTGTGCATTGGGAATTTATGTTTACACGTTCAATGTTTCAGACCGAAGATATGGTAAAACAAAGTGAACTATTAAATGAAGTCAGCAAGCTGGTTGATGAAGGGAAAATCAAAACGACTGTAACGGAAGTTATAAGTCCAATTAATGCTGAAAATTTAAAACGAGTTCATCAGCAAATTGAAAGTGGCACAACAAAAGGTAAGATCGTCTTACAAGGTTTTTAAGCAAAATTGGAAAATATTTCCAAATAAAAAGGCAAGTATCGAACTTGCCTTTTTATTAATAGTGGGGAGGTTTATTCGTTAATGGGTCAAAAGGTGCAATGCCTTCTGATAAATCCGACGATTCCACACGTTGATAAAGAAATTGCATTTGTTTTTTCAAATCAGCTATTTCTTGAGTTTGAATAGCGAGTTGTTGATTTAATTGTTCAACTAAATCATCCAAAAATGTAATTCGCACTTGCAAATCTTCAATGGGTGCGGAAAATGACGCTTGATCATCATGATATGGTGGTTTAGTCATTTAAATCCTCATTTGAGATTCTGGAAAACATTATGGCCTATATTACCCTAAGGGATGTCCAACTTGCTTTTGGCGGACCTGCCCTGCTCGATGGCGCGAACTTTAATCTAGAACGTGGCGAACGAGTCTGTTTAATTGGTCGTAATGGTGAAGGTAAGTCTACTTTACTTAAACTGATCGAGGGAAGCCTATTACCAGATTCTGGTGAAGTTTCTATTCAAAATGGTTTAACTGTTTCAATGTTAGCCCAAGACGTTCCAATGGATTCAGGTAAGGTTGCTGACATTGTAGCTGATGGTGCAGGAGAAGCTGCCGAAGTACTCAGAGCTTATCATGAAGCAACTGATGCTTGTATGCTGGGAGATATGGAAGCTTGTGACCGTATGGGCAACCTACAGCATAAGCTCGACCAACTCGACGGCTGGGCACTCGAAAACAAGGTCAATGCCCTGTTAAGTAAAATGGGACTCGATCCAAATGCAGATTTGGCAGATCTTTCGGGAGGACGTAAACGCCGTGTTTTACTCGCCCGCGCTCTTTTGACACAACCGGACGTATTACTTCTAGATGAACCGACCAACCATCTAGATGTTGAAAGTATTGAGTGGCTAGAAAAATTCCTACTCGATCAAAATAATTTAACGCTACTATTTATTTCGCATGACCGTTCTTTTGTAGACAGCATTGCGACTCGAATTGTTGAACTTGACCGTGGCATCCTACGTGGCTACGAAGGCAACTATTCACGCTATTTAGAGCTTAAAGCTCAGCAAATGGAAGCAGAAGAGAAACAAAATGCTTTATTTGATAAAAAGTTAGCTGAAGAAGAAGCTTGGATTCGCCAAGGGATTAAAGCTCGTCGTACGCGTAACGAAGGCCGTGTGCGCGCCTTAAAAGCTTTACGTGAAGAATCGAAAGCTCGCCGTTCACAACAAGGCAAAGTGAGCATGGCGACTCAGGAAGCAAATCGCTCTGGTAAATTAGTATTTGATATTGAGCACTTAAGCGTATCTTATGATGGTAAACCACTGATTAAAGATTTCTCTACACTAGTCATGCGTGGTGACCGTATTGGCTTAGTAGGTGATAACGGTGTCGGTAAAACGACGTTAATTAAAGCCATTTTAGGTGAAATCGAGCACGGTGGTTCTGTTAAGACAGGTACACAGTTAGAAGTAGCCTATTTTGATCAATTACGTAATGCCTTAGACCTTGAAAAGACAGTGATGGCAAACGTTTCAGAAGGCTCTGACTTTGTTGATGTAAACGGTAACCGTCGACATATCTATAGCTATCTACAAGATTTCTTGTTTTCGCCTGAACGCGCACGCACACCAGTAAAAGCCCTTTCTGGCGGTGAGCGTAACCGTATTTTGCTTGCTAAATTATTACTTAAACCATCGAACCTGATTGTGATGGACGAACCAACCAATGACTTGGATATGGTGACTCTTGAGCTACTTGAAGAGATGCTTTCTGAATATAAAGGTACCCTATTACTCATTTCGCATGACCGTGCATTTATGGACAACGTCGTAACATCGACTTGGGTATTTGATGGTAAAGGCAATATTGCAGAGTACATTGGTGGCTACCAAGACTATTTACAGCAACGACCAGATGATAAAGTCGTAGACCAAAAGTCTGATGTTAAAAAAGCTCAGGCAAAAGCCGAAGCTGAAAAAGCCGCTGCACAAAGTAACGTGAAAAAGGTCAAACTGAGCTATAAAGACCAACGTGAACTTGAACAACTTCCTGCTGAAATCGAGAAACTGGAAGTTGAACAAGCAGAGCTTTCAAACAAGCTGGCAGATGGTTCGTGGTTTGTAAGTAATGCCGATGAAGCAACTAAAGCAAGTCAGCGTCTCGCAGAAATTGAAGAGGTATTACTTGAAAAATTAGAACGCTGGGATGAACTTGAACAAATGAGCAAAGGAAATTAATTCACTTTTACTTCCTTTAAAGTAAGTAAAAAAGCCTCCTTAAATTAAGGGGGCTTTTTTCAGAATATCTATAAATTTTTAAAGCAAAAAAGCTATAAAAGTACATGATAAGTGATTAAGTTTAGTTAGACTTAATAGTTTTAAATAACACTCTGATTGAATATAAGACTTATAAAAATAATTATGTTATATCTACCTATATAATAATATTCGAGTATTTTTCATGCTAGATCTTTCTCAAATTTTAGCATTCGGATTAATCTGTTTGGCAATGGTGCTCACCCCTGGCCCAAACATGATTTATCTTATTTCTCGTTCAATTTGCCAAGGAAAAATGGCGGGATTTATTTCACTCGCTGGTGTTGGCGTTGGCTTCGTATTTTATATGCTTTGCGCTTCTTTCGGGATTACAGCCCTTATTGTTGCAGTTCCTTATGCTTATGACACCATCCGTATTGCAGGAGCAATTTATTTACTCTGGCTAGCATGGAAAGCGCTACGTCCCAATGCATCCCCAATTTTTGATGTAAAACAATTATCAGTAGACTCTCCAGCTAAACTATTTTTAATGGGTTTTGCTACAAATCTACTTAATCCTAAAATTGCGATTATGTATTTATCGTTATTGCCACAATTTATTCACCCACAACAAGGCAGTATTTTATGGCAATCCATTCAGCTCGGTACTATTCAAATTTTTGTTAGCGTCTCGGTAAATGCGCTAATTGTACTTTCCGCGGGTAGCATTGCCCTTTTTCTTCAACACAAGCCTCTTTGGGCAAATATACAACGCTGGCTTATGGGAACGGTGTTAGCTGGTCTTGCTGTTCGCATTCTTTTAGAAAATCGTCGATAACCGCGTTTTACTTCCTCATCTTAACCGCTCAATTCAACAGTGTATTACGACGATAAATTCAGTTCGTGATACACTTTTGCCAGTTTTAATTTTGAATTCTTTATATCGTTATGAGCCAAAAGCAGACTTATACGCCCGGTGAATTTCAATGGTCCTTTTTATTACCTAAATATTGGGGTATTTGGATTGCCATTGTTTTTTTAATGCTATTGGCTATTTTACCATGGGCAATTCAGTGGCGTCTGGCTCATGGCTTAGCAAATCTTGCTTGGAAATACTTAAAATCTCGCCGAAAAACGACTATTCGTAATTTAGAAATCTGCTTTCCCGAATGGTCAACTGAAAAAGTACAGCAACAAGCTAAGCAAGTTTTTGTCGATATGATGCTTGGTGTGTTTGAGACATTAAACGCATGGTATAAGCCTTACTGGTTTAAAAACCGCGTCACCATTGAAGGCTTAGAACACATTACCAACGCCCAAGCTCAAGGCAAAGGCGTTTTATTATTAGGAACTCATAGTACCCTTCTTGATGCGGGTGGCTATGTTTGTGCTCAATATTTCGAACCAGATGTTGTGTACCGCCCTCAAAATAATCCATTGCTCAATATGCTGATTTATCGTTGCCGTGGCACCATCTATAAAGCACAAATCGATCATGATGATATGCGTGGTTTAATTCGCCACCTTAAAGATGGCGATGCAATTTGGTATAGCCCCGATCAAGACTTCGGACTTAAACAAGGGGTGATGGCACCCTTCTTTGGTGTGCCAGCGGCCACAGTAACTGCTCACCGTCGTTTATTAAAAATCTCAAAAGCGGTTGCCGTTCCTTTATATTTTTACCGTCATGGTGATGTACAAGATCCTAAATATCATATTTTGATTGAACCTGCGGTCGAAAATATGCCAAGTGAAGATGAAGTCGATGATGCAACTCGAGTTAATAAAATTATTGAAAATCAACTTCGCATCGCACCGACTCAATATATGTGGTTCCATCGTCGTTTTAAGACACGTCCAGAGGGTTATGAAGAGATCTATTAATATAAAGCTGTGATAATTTTAAATTGATAGTAGGCACTGCCTCAATTTAAATTGAAATTCAAATACTATCGAATAGGCAGACCTTACTTGTTAAGGATAAAAAGTAAGTAAAAATCCTTTGTTCCGCTGATGTTACTTCCTTGTAACACAGCGAAACAGCGACATCCATGTCGCTAGCACGATAGTAAATTCCGGATAATGATTTAGTTTGAAATGATGTATCTGTGGATGGTCCATCTTTTATGAATGTATAAGGCAAAAACAATGAAAGTGATGCAACTTCTCCCAGAACTTAATAGCGGTGGCGTAGAACGCGGCACACTGGAAATTGCACGTGCACTGATTGCACAAGGTCATCAGTCTCTAGTTGTTTCAAATGGTGGAAGACTTGTGTCCCAGCTCGAAGCTGAAGGTTCTACTCACTTAACGCTACCTATTCATAAAAAATCATTGTCGAGCTTGTGGCAAATCCGTCCTTTACGCAAGCTGATTGAACAGCATCAACCCGATATTGTTCATGTGCGCTCACGTGTCCCAGCTTGGCTTACTCACTTTGCCTTAAGAAAAATACCTGTAAACAAACGCCCTCACCTCATTAGCACTGTACATGGTTTCTATTCAGTTAATCGTTATAGTGCGATTATGACTCAAGCTGAAAAAGTGATTGCCGTTTCTGACAGCGTGGTTAAATACATCACTGACCATTATAAAAACTGCCCACCGCAAGATATTGTGCGAATTTATCGAGGCATTGACCCAACTGCTTTTCCACATAATTACCAGCCCTCAGCACAGTGGTTTAATCAAGTTTTTAATGACTTTCCTGAGCTTGAAAATAAGTTTTTACTTTGCTTACCTGGTCGTATTACACGCTTAAAAGGTCATGAAAGTTTAATTGAACTGATTCAACAACTTCAGTCGCAATATCCTCAGTTACATGCGGTTGTTGTTGGTGGTGCTGATGCCAAAAAGCAAGCCTACTTAAGTGAATTGCAAAAGACTATTCAAAGCAAAGGGCTCACAGATAAAATTACCTTCGTAGGCCATCGCTCAGATATTCGGGAATGGCTTGCTTTTAGCGATATAGTTCTCTCTCTATCCAACCAAGCAGAAACATTCGGTAGAACAGCCTTAGAAGCGCTTTCAGTCGGTACGCCAGTGATTGGCTGGAACCGTGGAGGTGTTGCCGAGATTTTAACGAATGTATATCCGCAAGGTCTTGTTGAGGCAGAGAATGAAAAAGCTTTAGTAGAGACTGTAAAAAATCATATTGAACAACCTCAAATCGTTGCCCCTGTTACCATGTTTAGTTTGAAAGACATGTGTGACCAAACACTGGATCTATATCAACGCGTCTTAAAATAACCCAATAAAAAAACCCGCGATTTTCGCGGGTTTTTTCGACTAAAAAACCTCTCTCTTATTTAAGAGATGCTTCATAAGCGGCAGCTTTTTCAGAGTCGTATTGTTTTTCCCATTTACTAATTACAAGTACAGCAAGCGCGTTACCAACAACGTTCAACGCAGTACGAGCCATATCCATAATACGGTCAACACCAGCAATAAATGCCAAGCCTTCTACAGGAATACCAACACTACCCAATGTCGCTAATAACACAACAAATGATACGCCAGGAACACCCGCAATACCTTTAGAAGTAATCATTAATGTTACAACCAAAATAACTTGTTGGCTGATTGACATTTCAATACCGTAAAGCTGTGCAATAAAGATTGCCGCGATACTTTGGTAAAGCGTAGAACCATCAAGGTTAAATGAATAACCAGTTGGAATCACAAAGCTGGAAATTGCTTTAGGCGCACCGTAAGCTTCCATTTTTTGCATAATACGCGGTAAAACTGTTTCCGAGCTTGCCGTTGAAAATGCCAAAATCAATTCATCTTTTAAAATCTTAAATAAGATAAAGATATTGATTCCAAACATTTTTGCAGTTAAACCAAGCACAACAAACGCAAAGAAGAAAATTGCGCCGTAAACTAATACAACTAATTTACCCAATGGAATGAGAGAAGCGAAACCGAAGTTTGCAACAGTTACCGCAATTAAACCGAACACACCCACTGGCGCATATTTCATGATGATGTGCGTTACGCGGAACATCGTTTCTGAAACTGCATGAAATACATTTAACAATGGGTCTTTAGTGGTTGCTGGTAAAGAAGATAAACCAATACCGAATAATACAGCAAAGAAAATCACAGGTAACATTTCGCCATGTGCCATTGAACTAATAATGTTCGTTGGGATGAGCGATAATATTGTTTGAATAAGACCATGTGACTGTGACTGAACTTCTTCAGTTGTATGTTTATATTGAGAAATATCTGTTTGAACTAGCTGAGACATATCAATGCCTGAACCAGGATGGAAGATATTTGCCGCAAACAAACCAACTAAAATAGCAATCGTCGTAATAATTTCAAAATAGAGAATGGTTTTAAAACCAAGTCGCCCTAAACTTTTCGTACTGCCAACACCTGCAATACCTAAAATCAAGGTAGAGAAAACGATTGGAATAACAATCATTTTAATCAGGCTAATAAATATCTTACCAAGAGGGGCAAGAACATTATTCACAATACTGTCTCTGATTTCAGGCTGGTTATGTAAAACAGCCCCGACAACTATCCCTAGGATTAAAGCAATTAAAATTTGCCAAGCAAGGCTAAATTTAAAATTCTTCATAAGACAATCCTTATGCACCGCAAAGTATCAAATATGAGAGGGAGAAGACCACTAACTAAGAGTGAAACCTCAATATGTACACTAATTCCCAAACAGAAATTTAAATGCACAAACAAATCACAACCCGCCGATCCGGCGAAGTAAAAAACAATGCCTGTTGACGATCCAACATGTCAACGATCGGCACATTCTATTGAGATTTATTAATTAAACAAGTCGAATTTATCTTTAAATAGATCAAAGCCTATGTTTATTTATTAATATTCTATAAAAACAAAAACTTAATAAAAAAATTTTTTATATTTTTTTTCATTGGAAATTGCTGAAATTTATACAAAAACACATGGATATTTATTGATTATTAAATAGATTTAAACATTAAAATTAGCTTAAAAATATTTATTTTATTTACACAGAATTAAATAAGGGATATAAAAATATCAACCCGAGTTCTGCATCCTGCAAAACTCGGGTAAATGAGGTTGTGCTTTCAGGTTAATAATTATTTTTATCGTTTCCGTTCCAACATCTGATCCGTGATGCCTATTCCATATCAGCTTTGTGTATCCTTACGTGGGATTATCCATTCCCGGTTCCGTGTGCCGATGAATGTAGAATAAGGTTTTTATAACCCTCTGCCTATTCGCCCTAGACTCAAATCTTTGTACGATATTGCTTACATCATTTTTTATATTCTTTTTTATTTATAAGGCTGTGCAATTTTATCAGTCACTACTTTTTCTTCAGCTTCAGCCTTTGCAATTCCTTCTTGGATGGCTCTTTGCGCCTCTTCTTCATCATCTTGAGTTTGCTCCAGTTCCTCTTGTATATGCTCAAATATACGACCAGTCTGTAAAACCACATAGACAGGAAAATGATCAGATCCAATATGAGGCAAACGTTGCATCTTCACCAAACCGAAATCGGTACTATGAAAAATATGGTCTAAAGACCAGCGCAGCAATGGATAATCTGCATGAAAAGTATTAATGAAATGTCGCCCAACACGTGGATCAAGTAATCCACTAATTCGTTGAAATAAACGCGTAGTACGCGACCATGCTACATCGTTTAAATCTCCCATCACAATACAGCTTTCATCTAGATCTTTAATCTGATCACCAACAATTAAAAGCTCTGCATCGCGTAAAGTCGAATCCTTCGCCTCAGTCGGACTAGGTGGCTTAGGATGCAAACAATAGAGTTGAACAGGCATACCAGATCGCAAAGTAACAGTGGTATGTATAGAGGGAATTTCATCACTGAGAATAAATTTAACTTCAGTATTTGATAAAGGTAGACGGCTATATAAATGCATGCCGTAGAGGTTATCTAAAGGTACAGGAACGCGATAAGGATAGTCACTTTCAATCTCCCTTAAAGCATTTTCCCATGTCTTATCGCTTTCTAAGGTAAGTAATAAATCAGGTTTTAATGCTCTGATCTGTTCAAGCAATAAATGATATTTATCATTTGGGGTTAGAACATTTGAAACGATTAATGAAATCTGCTTTTGTGGATCTAATTGAGACTGCTTTACCTGTTTAACCTGTTTTTTCCAAAACAAGGTATAAGGCAAAATCATTTTAAGCTGGTAGGCAATGGCAGCGATGAGCACAGCCAGCACTACTTCACGCCAGAGATTCCATTCGGTGGGCCAAAACAACATGCCTACAAAGGCTAACAGACCAACAAATAAAATCTGCAACCGAGGGAAGTCGGCACCACGAAACCACCACTCATCACGAGGAATAAGTGACCAGAAACTCAACCAAATCACCAGACTAGCTAGAACTTCGATATAAATCATTGAATTTTCTCTTTTAAGATGATTTGTTTTTTAAAGTTTTTGTCATCTTTATCAATTTTGTATGTAACATAAACAAGATATTCTACTCAATAAAGATGGTGTTTTGTTTCTGTAACGCTTGCAGTTGTGGACACTTTTGATACACTCAACTCCCCCTAACAATTTTAACGCACCGAGGCAAAATGACATGAAAGTAGGTCTGGTCGGTTGGCGCGGGATGGTCGGTTCCGTCCTTATGCAACGTATGGTTGAAGAGAATGATTTTGCTCATATTGAGCCATTTTATTTCTCTACCAGTAATGCAGGTGGTGAAGCTCCTTCATTTGGTGGTAAGACTGCCCCAGCACTTATGGAAGCTACAGACATTAATAGTCTGAAGCAAATGGATGTCATTATTACCTGTCAAGGTGGTGACTATACGTCTGAAGTTTTCCCACAGTTAAAGGCGACTGGTTGGGATGGTTACTGGATTGACGCAGCTTCAACTTTACGTATGTCAGATGATGCAATCATCGTTCTTGACCCAGTAAACCTTAACGTTATTAAAGACGGCTTGGTTAACGGTACCAAAACTTTCGTGGGCGGTAACTGTACAGTATCGCTTATGTTGATGGGTGTAGGTTCACTTTTCCAAAACAATTTGGTGGAGTGGATGACTGCTATGACTTATCAAGCAGCATCAGGCGCTGGCGCACAAAACATGCGTGAGCTACTTACTGGCATGGGCTACTTATACAACAATACTAAAACATTGTTAGATGATCCTAAATCTGCAATTTTGGATATTGATCGTCAAGTTGCCGAGTTACAACGTGGTGAAGGTTTCCCATCTGCAAACTTTGGTGTGCCATTAGCTGGTTCATTGATTCCTTATATTGATAAGCAACTTGAAAGCGGCCAGTCAAAAGAAGAATGGAAAGGTCAAGTTGAAACCAACAAGATCTTGGGTAACTCACAAATTGTTCCTATCGACGGCCACTGTGTCCGTATTGGTGCGATGCGTTGCCACTCTCAAGCACTGACAATCAAGTTGAAAAAAGATGTACCACTTGATGAAATCGAAGATATGATTCGTACTTCAAGCCAATGGGCGAAAGTTGTACCAAACACTCGTGAAGCGTCTATGACTGACCTTACACCTGTTGCTGTAACTGGTACTTTAACTGTGCCTGTAGGTCGTCTACGTAAACTCAACATGGGTAAAGAATATCTAGGTGCATTTACAGTGGGTGACCAGTTACTTTGGGGTGCTGCTGAGCCTTTACGTCGTATGTTACGCATCTTAGTAGAATACAAAAGCTCATAATTTGATTTGAATTATTCAGTCAAAATAAAAAGCCGATCACATTAGATCGGCTTTTTCGTAACTGGTTTGTGAAAATTTTACAATTTATTTACATTTCATTATTGTATAATTTTGAACGACTTTACGACTTATTAGGTCATGGATTGAGATGACTGTTTATAACAAATTAAAAATTGCCATTTTCACCATTATGTCTTCGCCTTCTCTTTATGCGATTACATTAGACCCTATACAAATTCAGTCCGCACCCGGCGATTTGTTATATGCAGAAATGAATTTCCAAAAAGCTGACCCTAACGCAACTTTACAAGTCAGTTTAGCAACTCCTGAAGATTTAAGTACTCTAGGTGTGTCTCATCAGCCTCCAGGAAATCTTAATTTTTATACACGCCAAAACGGTCTAGGTTCGGGGGTTATTGTTATTACCTCATCTCGCCCTATTCTTGATCCTGAACTCAATATTGTGGTGAAAATTAGTGAAGGTTCTGCCACACGTTTGCAGCATATTAAAACTTTAATTAAGCCTTCCTCTATAAAAAAGACTGAAAATAACGAAAATACTTTATCACCTCAGTTTATTGTCAATGAAAAAGACATTGCTCTAAATCTGCCAGAAAGTACTCCATATGCATCACCAACTGCAGCCTTAACTACAAATAATTCGAATAATGAACATAGCCTTAATATTAGTTCTGGAACTGCTCCAGCTATAAATACAAATTCATCTAACACGCTTAGTGAAAACACTTCCACTCAGATTACTCAACAAGTTGCAACAGCTACTGCCCCTAATCAGACAGTAACAGAAAATCAAATTAAACCGACTCCCCCTAAGACAGATACAAATGATTCACCCAAAACTCCTATCAAGAATCTAATATCGCAAAAGAAATCACCATCTAAAAAGACTCTAAACCAAAATCCTGTGAAGAAACAATCTCTAAGTTCCTACAAAGGGCCAGCATCATCAGGTAAATATGTCGTACAACGTAACGAGTCTTTATGGAGTATTGCCAATCGTATTGCAGCACAGACCAAACAACCTATAGCTAAGGTCATGCGAGATATCCAAGCTCAAAACAGACATGCTTTTATTCAAGGTGATGTAAACCGTTTACGTCAGGGAATCGCCCTTAACCTAGCTCACTCTCCTACTGCCAAACCTCAGCAAAACAAGTCAAAAACAGACATAACACATACTGCAAAATCAACTTCTGGCAAAGCTAAATACCGTTTACAACAAGCGGAAATGAGTATCGTGGCTGAAAACAGCCAAAATTCTAGCCATGGGAGTGCTAAAAAGAGCACACAACAAAGTCAAAACAATACTGAGTTAGCAGTAAAAGTTATGACAACAAGAGAAAAAACCGTTACATTACAAAGGAATGTAACCAAACTAAATCAAACTTTACGTTTAAAAGACCAACGTATTCAACTTTTGAATGCGCGTTTAGCAGAGTTACAACAGCAGTTACAAGCACAGCAACAGGCTCATAAGCAAAAACATTAAGTTAAAACCAGAGTTAGCTGACTTTATATTGCAAATATTTATTTTTTAAGGGGAAAGTAATGTTATATGTGATTCCGTTTATCATATTACTCGTGGTCGCTGTTGTTTTAAAAAAGCGCGAGAATAATCAAAAACAAGAGGCCACTTCCCCGAAGACGGTAAATAGAAAAAGTAATAAAAAAGCGAATGCTAAATCGAATAAAAACTCGCGTGAAAAGAGTAAAGTAAATGTGGTTGAACAAGCGGCTCCCGCTCTTCCACAAAGTAATCCTATACCGGAAGTTTTACGTCAAACCATTCTACAGCTCATTCGAGAAAAACAATTTTCAGCGGCTGAAGCTCAAGTCAATCAGGCGCTGAAAAAAGATAATACCCAACATGAACTGTATTTATTACTTCTTGAGATTCATATTGCTCAAAAAGATGAATTTGCGATTCAGCAACTTGTTAGTCATATTCGCAGCTTGGCATTAAATGAAATAGCTACTCAAGCAGAAGCTAGAAAAAAAGAATATGAGTCATCAAGACAACCCGATGCTATTGATTTTCCTCAAGCTAAAACATATGAAGAACCCAAAGATACTCCAGACACAACTGCTCAGTTTGATCAGTTAACAACAAGTTCTTCTGAAACTTCTTTTGATGACTTGCAGAAAGACTATACACCTGTAAAACAAGAACCTACTGTTGAAGTTGAACCTTTAGAATTTAACTTTTCATTTGAACAAACTGCAGTTACAGAAAATACTAGCCAACCTGTACACAAACCAGAATTATCAACATCGCAAGAAGTACTAGATTTATCGTCATCTCAAGAAAAAAACGATCTCGCTGATTTAGAGTTTTCTTTTGAGTTGGCACCTTTACATGAAACTAAGGAAAAAACTCAAGTAGTAGAAGTACCAGCAAATCAAGAGAATAACGCCAATGCATTAGATTTTAATCTTGAATTAAATCCGCCAAATACAGAGTCGAAATCTAATGAACAAGTTTCACCATTAGATGGGCTTAAATTAGTAGAACAAACTCCATTAGAAACAACACCAATCGCACCTCTAGAGTTCTCATTAGATGAGTCTGCGTTAGTTATAGCACCAGAGATTGAAACTCAAAATCATATAGATTTAGTAAGCAAAGAGTCTGTTCAAGATCAGATAAAAGATCCACTTCTTGAAGCCTTTCCAGAGTTAAAACAGTTAGATGAAAATGAACTTGATCTAAAACTAGCTGAGCAATACATCAAGTTAGGAGCCTACCCAGCAGCTCAAGCCTTATTGGCAAGCAATGAGCAAAAATTCAACACAGAACAACAACAACGCGCGAAAAACTTACTTAATCGCATAGCTTCTTAGAACTGTTCGATTTACCATAAGCAGTCAGAGATGACTGCTTTTTTATGCCTGCAAAAATATGAAAAAAATAGCCTTATTTTATATGGGTGGTACTTTTGGTTGCATTGGTGAACCTCTAGCTCCTATGCCTTATGAGCAATTCTTACCTCAACTTGAAAAAGTGATTCCCCCACACTTAACAGTTGACTGCTTTGCTGCACCCAATATTGTTGATAGCAGTGCATGTACGGCACCTGACTGGTTACGCCTGATTCAACGTATACAACAACTACAACTTGAAGGTTATCAGCATTTCGTTGTTATTCATGGTACAGACACGCTCAGTTATGCGGCTGCAACCTTAGCCCGCTTTTTAGGCCAAAGCTGTCATATTGTGATTACCGGTAGCCAATACCCGTTACTCAATATTCAAGGCGATAACACCCGTGAATTTACTGATGCAATTGAGAACTTATATCTTGCATTAGAACAAGTGATTGCTTTACCTGTGGGTGCTTATCTTGCATTCCACCATCAAGTATTCCACGCGCAAACTGCACTAAAAACGCATACGACTGAACTCGATGCATTTTCAGGATTAAGTAGTGAAGCTGAGTTTACGCCTCAGCAAAATGAATTGATCGTTCAAGATGCCCAAATTGAACGAGCTGCTTCCTTCCAGATTTTAAACTGGATGATGCAACCCATTGCAACACAGCACTTAGTACAACAATTACGTCACTTACTTTCGGCCCCACCACACTTTTTAGTGTTACAAGGTTTTGGTACTGGCAATATTGCAGTAAACCAAGAATTACTCGCAACATTAGATGAGCTTTACACACGTGGCTGTGTTCCGATTCTTACCACTCAGGTGACATTCGGTGGTATTGATCAACGTTATGCGATTAGTGCATGGGCCAAAACTGCAAAAATTGTCATCAGTGATGCACATAGTCATGCAGATCTTTATGCAAAAGCACTTCAAATCTATTTAAAATACCCAACCCCAGAACAATGGCTAAGCCATTGGAATGAAAATTTGCATTAAATAGAGGTAAAGCTATGCAACGTTATGCGGTCGGTATTGAATTTAGCGGAGTTCAATACCGAGGTTGGCAAACACAACAGCCAGGCGTTGCCAGCGTTCAGGAAACGATCGAGCGTGTACTGAGTAAAATTGCAGATGAGCCCATTGCACTTCACGGTGCGGGCCGTACTGATGCGGGAGTACACGCAACCAACATGGTGGCACATTTCGATACGAATGCCATTCGTCCAGAAATGGGATGGTTAAGAGGGGCAAATAGCCAACTACCTAAAGATATTTCCATTCAGTGGATTAAACTGATGGATGAAAGTTTTCATGCCCGCTTTAAAGCGACTGCTCGACGTTACCGCTATATCATCTATAACGCACCTCATCGCCCAGCACTATTACACAAGCAAGTTACGCACATTTACCAAAAGCTAGATGTGCAAAAGATGATTGAAGCTGCCAGTAAATTTGAAGGAACGCATAACTTTGAAACTTTTCGCGCAGCAGCATGTCAGTCCAATAAGCCTGTACGACATGTAACGCATTGCCGTCTATTTGAACATGGTCGCTATTTGGTGTTAGATATTCAAGCAGACGGTTTTTTACACCATATGGTGCGTAATATTGTCGGTTGCTTACTCGAAATTGGTCAAGGTATGTATGAGATTGATCATATCGATGCAATGTTTGCAGCGCAGGATCGTAAGGCAGCTGGGGTAACCGCCCCACCCGATGGCCTTTACTTTATTCAATGTAATTATCCTGAGCAGTTTGATTTGCCGCAACCACCACTTGGGCCACATTGGCTAAACTTACCTGAGTAAGCTTAGCCAACTTTACATATACTTATCTAGCGATGCTGTTTACGCTTGTACTTATCTAGCGATGCTGTTTACGCTTGCGGTATTCCACAGGTGTTTCATTCGTCCAACGCTTAAATGCACGATAGAACGTACTTGGCTCAGAGAAACCTGTTAAATATACAATACGCTCCACACTTTCGCTGGTATTTGCCAAAAGTTTTTTAGCTAAACGACAACGATAGTCAGAAAGTATTTGCTGAAAACTGGTATTTGCCTCACTGAGCTGGGTGCGCAAGCGACGCGGGGTAATATTCAACTGAGCAGCAACCGTCTCTAAAGTTGTTTCTCCGCTTTCGAGGGTTGAACCAATCGCACGGCGAACTTCCCCCACCAAATCATAGCGGGCCAATTCCTGCAATTTCTCAATTGCAAGCTGCTCATGCAATTGCAATAACTCTGGCTCTGCTTGCCAAAGCTGGAAATCTAAAATAGCTGGGTCAAAATATAAACGTGTCTCTTTCTGACCTAAACTCACTGGGCAGCCAAATACACGGAAATATTCATCCTCAGAAGCTCCTTCACTAAAATTAAAGTCGATGAAGATAGGATGAAATTGCCCTTCAGTAATGAACTTAAAAAATCTAAGCACGCCCGAAATTGCACATTCAGAGAAATGGCGATTAACGAGATTGTCAGCACCAATCTGTTCGCCATTGGTTAAATAACAACGTCCATCTTCAACTACTAGTTTTGCATCAAATGCATCACTAATGAGTCGCTGATAAGCTAAGGCCCGTTTTAGACCTTCACCAAAAGTTTCACTACTAATAAATAGATGTTCAATCACCTGCCCTCGATACAAAGGCAAATGTTCACCTAAATGCAGACCGATATCTGGATCTTTACTGACTTCCTGAGCGGCAGTCCAAAAGGCGTACTGTGCACTTAACGGTGTACGTGCATTGGTATCGACCTGATTTAAAGCAACTCCCGCTTTGGTTAATATTTCTTCTGTTGGCAAACCCGCACGACGAATCGCTTGATAGCCAAAGCGTAATACAACTGATGCATCTGTTAGCTGACCCACGCAGTGCCCTTCCATGTAGATACTTCATTGATATTTAGGGTTGTTGACCTTTATGCAATTAACAGTCCCTAATAACTATGATTTTAGATTAGCGTTGATTGACCAAACTGACAACAGAATTACACTTCTTTTGTGAAAAAAATTACATCTTTTTTTATTAGTCATACTTTAACCAGATGCTTTAGCAGAAGTGTGTCTATCTTGTTTTTTTTAAAAAAATTGACTATAATTTGCGCCTTTCCAATTTGATCATCAGGTAGGCTATGGCCAATAAAGAGGAACTCATTGAGTTCGAAGGCGTTGTCACCGAAACGCTTCCTAATACGATGTTCCGTGTACGTCTTGAAAACGGTCACGAAGTTATTGCACACATTTCTGGTAAAATGCGTAAACACTATATTCGTATTCTTACTGGTGACAGTGTAAAAGTCGAAATGACTCCATACGACTTAACTAAAGGTCGTATTACGTACCGTGCTCGCTAATTAGTGAATGCAAAAAAGCCACTTCATGATGTGGCTTTTTTATTGCGTCATTTATTCATTTAAGCGACTGGTTTTACATCCCACCGTTTGGCATTCACGCAATCTTTCTTGTAGCCAATGGTTTCTTTCTTGCGTTGTCTGTAAACGACATTGCACGTCTACACTATTTCTATTTGAATCTGTACACTCTGCGTCACGTTGACGTATCCATGCAAGCTGAGACTTCTTGAGAATATTTTTCTGCGTAGTGTTTAACTTTACTCGCAGTGCTTGATAGTTCTTATTCAGATCTGCATCAGCACTCGCATAAATTTTATTTGTACAGTAAATATCATCATAAGTGTTTCGGGCACTATCACAGTTATCTCCATAGACCGCAGTCATTCCGAAGCTGCATAAAAAAGCAAAAACTATTTTTCTCATGCTTTTCTTCCTTAAGTTTTCTATAAAATTATTATTAAAGTGGTTCAAATTTAATTGATAAATCGATAGACAAATTTACCTTCCATTTATCATAATCCTCCTTTTTTACTTTACAAGCCTCCAAATCCAACCTATTGTTCTTTAATAATAAATATAATTTTATATAGTGAGAAAAATGAACATATATACCCGCTGCCAAATTGGCTTATTATCTTTCATCATTATTTTTCTTAACGGTTGTGCTAGCCACCCACGTCAATCCGTAGATTTACAGGAATATTTAAAAGGCTTTTTAGGTAAATCCTCGGCGACCATTCAACAAGATATCAACCTACGTAGTCTTGGTTTTCAAGTCGCCAATACACCGCAAAAAACATCCAATCAGCTCATCTATACAATATTGCGCCCTTTAAGCATTCCAATTCCGATGGTGAGTAATGTTGATATGAGAGGAAGTTCTATTCCTGTCCAATCAGGAAATCTTGGTGCTAATTCTTATGATATTAATTTCAATTGCAAAGTGATTTTTCAGCTTAAAAATGACATTGCCGAGTCAATCTTATATGAGGGTAAAGCCTGCTAAAACATTGGCACAAAAAAACGCAGCATTGAGCTGCGTTTTTTATAACAGGCTTTTAAGCAAGAGCAGCTACAACAGCCTCACCCATTTCGACTGTACCTACTTTTGTCATACCTTCAGACATAATATCTGCCGTACGCAAACCTTGATCAAGTACTTGACCTACTGCATCTTCAATTGCTTTTGCAGCAGCTTCTTCACGGAAGGTATAACGAAGCATCATTGCAACAGAAAGAATAGTTGCTAATGGGTTTGCCACATTTTGACCCGCAATATCAGGTGCAGAACCATGGCAAGGCTCATACATACCTTTGCCATTTTCATCTAACGATGCCGATGGCAACATGCCGATCGAACCTGTAAGCATCGCTGCTTCATCAGATAAGATGTCGCCAAATAAGTTACCAGTTACAATTACGTCAAACTGTTTCGGCGCACGTACAAGTTGCATGGCAGCGTTATCGACATACATATGTGAAAGCTGAATATTTGAATAATTTGCTTGCTGTAAATCAGTGACTGTTTGCTTCCAAAGCTCTGTAACCTCTAAAACGTTAGCCTTATCTACAGAACAAACCTTTCCACCACGTAAGCCTGCAAGCTCAAAAGCTACTTTTGCAATACGCTTAATTTCGCTTTCAGAGTAAACATCGGTGTTATAACCTTGCTTTTCACCGTTTTCGAGTTCTCGAATACCACGTGGCTGACCGAAATAGATACCTCCAGTCAATTCACGAACAATTAAAATATCTAAGCCAGCAACAATTTCAGGCTTTAAGCTAGAAGCATCTGCTAATTGCGGATATAAAATCGCTGGGCGCAAGTTAGCAAACAAGTTAAGTTCGCTACGAATTTTTAAAAGACCACGTTCAGGGCGAATAGAACGCTCAATGGTGTCCCATTTTGGTCCGCCTACCGCACCTAATAAAATTGCATCAGCTTTTTTTGCTTGTTCACTTGTTACTGCTGGGTACGGTTCACCATGCGCATCAATTGCCGCGCCGCCTAATAAGCCATGTTCCCAAGTTAACGATAAATTAAATTTTTCATTTACTGTATTTAATACTTTTTCTGCTGCCCCAACAATTTCAGGACCAATACCATCACCAGCTAAAATTAAAATCTGTTTAGACATGAACTTTTTCCATTTTCCAAAGACAAGCAGTGCTACAACTACCGCGGTGTTAGTTTTTTCTGCTCAAGGAATTCACCTAGTCCCGTTGTAACATCAAATGGTCGACAAAAACGGCGGATGACACGCCCATCTTGTTCTAAATCGACACATAATGGATCTGGTACAGAAACATTCAGCAAACTACCCGAACGGTTAGATTTGTCCCGGTACATTTTAAATGTATAGCGATGGTTAGCATTAAACTGGTGAATCACATGAAATGTTTCTGCACGATCTGGAGAGATCGGATAGAAACGAATCACCACTTCATATTGTTTAGCAGGCACAGATAAATATAAGCTGTTAGTTTGACTAAGCACTGAACCTTGTAATCTCACAATCCCTTGATGAATTGCCTGATTACTAATTCTTCGTGTTTGCGCATCCACTACAGTAATATCATTTAGTCGTTCAAATTCACAACTCTTCGCGCCCGAACAATATATTGCTGCATTCTGCCCCAAATTTTCTTGTTCAGCCTGCTTAATGCGGACAGTATCCACTACATTGTAAGTGCTTTGACAAGCACTGAGTGTTATTGCGCACAGGCTCAACAAAAAGCTATGAGTAACGTTCCTCTTCATTGTTCAAGCCCAATCCTCATCTAGTGCATAATTCTAAGGTGTTTTTATGCTTTAGCATGTTAGCAAGAGTTTGAACGCTACGCCATGGCTATGTTTAAAATGTACCGAAAGGTTAATTCAACTCTTGGAATACCCAAGGACGAACTTGTTTAGTTTTTTCTTCATAAGCGCGAATTGCGTCCGCATTTTGAAGAGTTAAACCAATATCATCCAATCCATTTAACAAGCAGTGCTTACGAAATGGATCAACTTCAAATTTAAACGCTTCACCTGTTGGAGTACGTACTTCTTGAGCTGCTAAATCAATTGTTAATTGATATCCCTCATTAGAAGCACATTCTTTAAATAACTGCTCAACTGTTTCTTCTGGCAAAATGACAGGTAACATGCCATTTTTAAAACAGTTATTAAAGAAAATATCAGCAAAGCTTGGTGCAATAACCGTACGGAATCCATATTCATTTAATGCCCAAGGTGCATGCTCACGGCTTGAACCACAACCAAAGTTAGTACGGGCAATTAAAACAGTTGCTCCTTGATAACGAGGCTGGTTTAAAACGAAATCCGGATTTTTTGGACGTACTGAATTGTCCTGTCCTGGATAACCTTCATCTAAATAACGAAGTTCATCAAATAAATTATCGCCAAAACCAGTGCGTTTAATCGACTTTAAAAACTGTTTTGGAATAATTAAATCTGTATCAACATTGGCACGATCTAATGGTGCAACGATACCTTGTTCAACTGTATAAGCTTTCATGGTTTGCTCCAGATCGAATTAAAATGAACGAACATCAACGAAGTGACCAGCGATTGCAGCCGCTGCCGCCATTGCTGGGCTCACCAAGTGAGTACGACCACCATTGCCTTGACGGCCTTCAAAGTTACGGTTTGATGTCGATGCACAGTGTTCACCTGGTTGTAATTTATCTGCATTCATTGCTAAACACATTGAACAACCCGGCTCACGCCATTCAAAGCCTGCTTCCAAGAAGATTTTATCTAAGCCTTCTTTTTCAGCTTGTTGTTTGACTAAACCAGAACCCGGAACAATCATGGCTTGCTTAATGGTAGACGCCACTTTACGGCCCTTAACCACCTCAGCCGCAGCACGGATGTCTTCAATACGAGAGTTCGTACAAGAACCAATAAAGATACGATCAAGCTGAATATCAGCTAATGCTTGACCCGCATTTAAACCCATATATTGATAAGCACGTGTCCAATCATTACGTTGAACGTCATCTTTCGCTTGTTCTAAAGTTGGCACAGCTTCAGTAACTGGAATAACCATTTCTGGTGAAGTTCCCCAAGATACTTGTGGTTCAATTTCTGCGCCATTTAACTCAACTACAGCATCAAACACAGCATCTTCATCTGAATGCAATGTGTTCCAGTAAGCAACTGCTTGTTCCCATTGCTCGCCTTTTGGTGCGTAGCTACGGCCTTTCACGTATTCAATAGTTTTGTCATCAACTGCAACCATACCGACACGAGCACCTGCTTCAATCGCCATGTTACATACCGTCATACGCCCTTCAATCGACATATCACGGAAAACTTGGCCGCCGAATTCGATTGCATAGCCTGTACCACCAGCAGTACCAATTTTACCGATAATCGCCAAGACAACATCTTTTGGTGTTACGCCTTTACCCAATACGCCATCTACACGAACTAACATGTTTTTAGATTTTTTCTGAATCAAGCATTGTGTTGCTAACACATGTTCAACTTCAGATGTCCCAATACCATGCGCCAAGCAACCAAAAGCACCGTGAGTTGCTGTATGTGAATCGCCACATACGACCGTCATGCCCGGTAAAGTTAAGCCCTGTTCAGGCCCAACTACATGCACAATCCCCTGACGAATATCATTAATACTAAACTCAACAATATTAAAGGCTTTACAGTTGTCATCTAAGGTTTGAACTTGAATACGAGATGTATCATCTTCAATACCAGCGATGCCTTGGTCACGTTCCTTTTTAGATGTTGGAACGTTGTGGTCTGGTGTAGCAACGTTTGCACTTAAACGCCATGGTTGACGATCCGCAAGTTGCAAACCTTCAAATGCTTGTGGACTTGTCACTTCATGCAATAAATGACGGTCAATGTATAGTAAACATGAGCCATCATCACGCTGTGAAACAACGTGGTCATCCCACAATTTGTCATATAAAGTTTTGCCTGCCATGTCGTCTTGCTCCATTGGACTGGGTAATTCTGATCTTTCTTCGATTATAGCCAGAGTTTCACATAAATCTAATTTATCATTTTTATAAATTAGAAAACTTTTTGGAATAAATTATAATTTCCATAAGGTACATCAAATTTAATAAATCGTTTTTGTTAATGATTATCATTTGCATAATCAATTTTTAATCTTATACTCTAATGCC
This sequence comes from Acinetobacter sp. GRABPA_MV_2, assembly GCF_056725885.1. NCBI lineage: Bacteria > Pseudomonadati > Pseudomonadota > Gammaproteobacteria > Moraxellales > Moraxellaceae > Acinetobacter > Acinetobacter sp. GRABPA_MV_2. Next base: position 23,496 of record NZ_JBWZNA010000008.1, on the reverse strand, counting down.
TATACTAAAAATATCTAAAGTGGCTAAAGAGAATGATTATGGCTAACATCCAAAAATTCGTTATAAATAATCAACGTACCTTAAAGAAAACCTTAAGCTATTACATTATGCATATTACTGTCGCAATGCTAGTCGCATACTTTGTAACAGGTAATATCTGGATGGCTTTAACATTAAGTATGCTCGAACCAACCGTACAAGCTTTTGCTTTTTTCTTCCATGAAAAAGTTTGGGCTGCTAAAGATCGCCGCGTATCAACCTTAGCTGAAAAAGAAACAACGGCTTAGGCTAAGATTAGTGCGGTAATTCACAACTTTCTCACTCGTTTTGCTGCAAGCATGATACGATTTTGGCTCGGCAACTTTAGCCCCTCGATTTTTCTATTCCAAGTTGAGTTGTATTATGAATCTTGCAGCCTTTGAAGCTTTTGTAAAAGTTATGGAAACAGGGTCTATCTCTGTGGCAGCAGATCAGTTATTTATTACTCAACCTGCTGTTACCAAACGAATTCACAGCTTAGAAGAATATTTTGGCGTAAAACTATTCGAATCTGCTGGTCGAGGTGTTCAGGCAACTCATGCTGCACATTCCTTACTTCCTAAAGTTAAAAACTGGTTAAATGAGCTGGGTGATATTCACCATACGCTGAGCCATGAACAAACTCAGGTACAAGGCCGCTTGAAAGTCGGTACGAGTCACCATATTGGTTTACATCACTTACCTGCACCGCTTAAACATTTTGTTCAGCAATTTCCTCAAGTCACTCTAGATGTGCATTTTGTTGACTCAGAGCAAGCCCATGAACAAGTATTGGCTGGTGATTTAGAACTAGCATTTTTAACGCTTCCTCCTTCAGGAGATGAGCGTCTTAACTACATTACAATTTGGAATGATCCTTTAGTTTTCGTTGCAGCTCCTTTTCATCCGTTGGCGCAAAAAAAGAATCTCACCTTACAAGATTTAATTGAATATCCAAGCTTATTACCTGCTGCACAAACTTATACTGCTCAAATCACTTTAGCTGAGTTTGAAAAACAAGGACTTAAACCCAAAATCACCATGAGTAATAACCCTCTTGAGTCTATTCGCATGTTGGTTTCGATTGGTTTAGGTTGGTCAGTTTTACCAAAAACTCTGTTGAATCAGGATATGCAGCAGCTTGATTTAAATGTTGAGATGAATCGTCAATTAGGTATGGTATGGCATCCTGCACGCACTCAATCTAGAGCCATGCAGGAGTTGATTAAAATGATGCAGGAAGCATAAAAGGCTCTCATTTAAGCATCTAATTTAATTTATCCAAGCTTTAAGAGGCTTCGAATTTGTTGCACCATTTGGTTTTCATCAAGCATATGATGTGGAATCGTCATCGTTAATAGCTGATCTGATCGAAAATGGCGGTCTACTTCAAGCATAACGTGAGTTTGATTAGGTTCAGCAACAAAAGATACCTCAACTTCATTAAATCCGCTAAACATATGTGAAGAGACAAATTCAAGCTCTTGGTAACAACCAATCGTTGATCTAAAATTTCGCGCAGTCAGCTGCCCTTTTTCTACATCTACTGTCGATAGAACGAAGCCACATCGCTGCATAGCCTGTAGAAACATTTGCATGGCTGGAGTTGGCAGAACCTTTAGATAATCACGATCAGTCGCATCTAGTCCCCAATCAACATCCATATGGGTTTGAATCCAAACCCGTGCACCATTTCGTCGACAAGCAACCTCTGTAATCGGTGTCTCAAATGGTAATTGAATACTAAAAGGGAAAGAATGCGCTTGATGGGCCGGCAAGAGGAATCGAGAGTTCACTAACCACTCTTGTAAAACTAGAGGCTGGTTAAACTCATGATCACCAGATTCAACTTCTGCCATCGTCACCAATTGCAAATAAAGACCATTAATCTCTTTATCAGATGATCCACCTTTAAAGCTAATTTCCCCATGCAATGTGCTGCCTGCTTGCAAGCTTGGGTTCTGTAAAACAGTTTCTACCGTTACACCTTGAAGACCCAAACCAGACATAATTTTACTAAACATTTTTTCTCTAACCTTTCGAATTATTTCATGTCATCTGTAGCAGCATACTTATTATTAAAGTGCATCATCTCCAGCGAGCTGAATCTTACCATCTGCAACTTCATTCATAAATTGGTTATAGTCATTTAGATTACGTTCTGCATATTCTTCTGCATACGTTTGTAATACTTCTACTATCGTATTACCTTCGCCAAGATATCCCATAAGTACATCTGCATTTCCAGATTTAGCATGGGCATGAGCTAAGGCTAAACCACAACTTTCGGCATACTCATAGAAATACTCATCATCCATGTCACTAAGATCAACCGAAATTTTCATATCACGTAACTGACGTACATGAAAAGGTTGAGTCGATATTGAAGAGAACCCAAGAAATATATCACTTGCAGCCTGCATAAGCTGCTGACCATGCACTACACGCTCACCTTCGTGATTTACCTTGTCTATAAATAGCGGGCTAAGAATTGATGGATTCGCTTCTTTCATTTGTAAAATTAAGGGTTCCCGATCTGCATCCTGAAATAATGCAATCGCTGATCGTGTACCAACACTTCCGACACCCACCACTTTCAAAGCTACATCTGTACGTTGATAACGATCAAAAAGTACTTGGCGATCGTATTTCAAAGAATCACGGTATTGTTGAAAGAATACATCAACATCTTTAGCAAATGGCTCATTTGCACTTGGATGCCATAATAACGGCGCATCATCCACAAAATGACGAAATCCTGTATCTTGATCTTGCTGGGTAAGCTTCGGCAAAACAGAGTACGCCGTTCTTTTCTGTGCTGAATCAAGATGCTTCTCGCGTTTCTTTCTTAGTTTTCGACACTCAGTATTTTCTAATAATGTACTGGCATCAACTTTTTCATACCAAACTTGGAGGGGTGAAAGTTCCGTAATTTCTAATAAGTGCTGACGATAACTATTCAGCATTATTTTAATTGCTTTTAACCCGACTTTCTTTGCAAGATGAATATCACGCGCCGCGATCACAAAACTGGTTGCTAAACGCTTTACATCCCATTCAAACGGGGCAACTAAAGTTTCATCAAAATCATTAATTCCAAATAACAGGTTACGTTCTGGACTTGCAAAACCTCCAAAATTACTTAAATGACAATCACCACAAATCTGTTGAAATAAGCCTGAATTTACCTGCTCCCACGCTTGGTCAAATAGCATCAAAGAAGGCATGCCACGATAAAATGTAAATGGAGAAACACTCATCCGTTTTGCACGAATCGGTTTGAGCTTTTCTAAACGTCCTTGGTTACTCCAATCATAGATCGTTAAGGCAGTTGTACCTTTTGGTCGTTCAGAAAGCTTTGATAGCTGTTCACGCGGTACTTTTTTACGTTGAGCCTTACCTAATTTGAAACCTTCGCTTTTATTAAGTAATTTTCCCTGATAGCTATGACGTGTTAAATCAATACTTTCATCATTCCAAAGTTGTTTTGGTAATTTAATTGGTGTTGTTTTTGACATTATGCCCTCATTTTTAAATTAAAGTTTTTATATTCTGAAATCTTTACCAAGATAAAATTTATTTTCTATTAGACATACCCATGTCTTTTTTGGAGCTAAGATTTATAAGGAATATTAAAAATATGATTTTTAAATATCTTTAAGAGTTGGAAGACCTCAAAACTTTTCAAACTGTTCTTCCAACTCTACATTCTTAAATCGACCAGTCCTGAATGTCCCAATTGTGTTCTTGAGCCAGCTTTTCAAGACGATCATCAGGGTTTACTGCAATTGCATGCGTTGCATATTCAAGTAAAAAACGGTCATTAATTGAATCGGAATATGCCCAAGACTCAGACACGTTACGACCTTCCAACCATGCATCTAGACGTGTAAGTTTGCCCTTTTGATAACACGCTAAACCAGCAACTTTACCCGTATATTTTCCATCAGCCACTTCAGCATTGGTTGCTAAAATTTCGGTAATCCCAAATTCACGGAAAATCGGCGCAGTAATAAAATCACTTGTTGCCGTAATACCTACAATGGTATGGCCTAAATCTTGATGTTTTTTGATTGCATCAAAACCTTTTGGACGCATCTGCGGACGAATGACTTTTTGCATGAACAATTGGTGGAGCTCAGTTAAGTAGTCATTGCCATGCTGAGTTAAAAATCCGAAAACAAATTCATTATAAGCATATGGGTCAAGTTGCCCTGCTTTGTAATCTTCATAAAATTTATCATTCATCTGACGATGATGAACCGGATCAACCAAACCTTCATTGACTAAAAATTCACCCCAAGAATGGTCTGAATCGGTATTTAACAAGGTATGGTCTAAATCAAACAACGCCAGTTTCATGAAAATTCTCGTTTAAACTGAAATTTAAGAAAAAAAATGTAAATCTATCTCCGCTAGTCGATAGAAATTCGTTAAGATCGTAGCAATTTAAACATTTTACTTTGATCTTTTCGAGCTGGACATAAAAAAGTGTTTGTCCCCGCGATTAAAGTCAACGATATAGACAATATTTAGGTAGCCAAATGATCGATTCAGAAGGTTTCCGACCGAATGTCGGGATCATTTTGGCAAACGATGATGGACAGGTTTTATGGGCAAAGCGCATTGGTCACAATGCTTGGCAATTTCCACAAGGAGGCATCCAGTTTGGAGAAACCCCTGAACAGGCACTTTTTCGAGAACTGAGAGAAGAAATCGGCTTATTGCCCGAACATGTCCAGATTATTGCGCAAACCAAAGGATGGCTGCGTTATCGTTTGCCACATCGGTACATTCGGTCAGACTCTGACCCCGTATGTATCGGACAGAAACAAAAATGGTTTTTACTGAAGTTAACTGCACCTGCAAAAAATATTCAGTTAAACCTTTCCGACCCGCCCGAATTCGATGAATGGCAGTGGGTTAGCTATTGGTATCCTCTTGGACAAGTGGTGAACTTCAAGCGTGATGTTTATCGTAAAGCCATGGTGGAGTTGTGTACACAGTTGCCGATGCAACAATTACCCTAAAAATCATTTATCTAGCAAATGATTTTTATTAAAAGTGCTGTTATAAATACATTCATAGTCTAAAAAAATACTGGAGTATACATCCATGTCAAACATGCAACTCGACACTCTACGGCGCATTGTCCAAGAGGTTAATGCGTCCGTCAGTTTGCATGAATCATTAGACATCATGGTTAATCAGGTTGCTGAGGCCATGAAAGTGGATGTTTGTTCTATTTATTTACTCGATGAACGCAATCAGCGCTATGTCTTAATGGCCTCTAAAGGTTTAAATCCAGAATCTGTAGGCCATGTTTCTTTGCAACTCGGTGAAGGCTTGGTTGGTCTGGTCGGTCAACGTGAAGAAATTGTTAACCTTGACAATGCACCAAAACATGAGCGGTTCTTGTATTTACCTGAAACAGGCGAAGAAATTTATAACTCTTTCCTCGGCGTACCGGTCATGTATCGTCGTAAGGTTATGGGTGTTTTGGTTGTCCAAAACAAACTTCCTCAAGATTTTAGTGAAGCTGCCGAGTCCTTTTTAGTTACGCTATGTGCTCAGCTTTCTGGCGTTATTGCTCATGCTCATGCAGTAGGTAATATTGACGTATTTCGTAAGCCGAGTAATGGACCTGCCTACAAAACCTTTCAAGGCGCTTCAGGTGCAGGTGGTGTTGCTTTAGGTCGTGCTATTATTTTATATCCGCCTGCCGATTTGGGTTCTGTGCCTGATCGTGAAGCAGAAGATATTAGCGATGAACTTCGAATTTTAGATCAAGCCATTTCATCAGTACGTTCAGAGATTCGCTCTCTGGATGAAAAAATGCATGATTCACTCATGGCCGAAGAGCGCGCTTTATTTAGTGTTTTCTTAAGAATGCTAGATGAAAATGCATTACCAGCAGAAATTAAAGAACTGATCCGTGATGGGCATTGGGCACAAGGTGCGGTGCGTCGTGTAATTGAAAAACATACTGCCCTATTTGCACAGATGGAAGATGATTATCTTCGTGAACGAGTTTCCGACCTTAAAGATTTAGGGCGACGTATTTTAGCCTCTTTGCAAGAAGAAGATTCTAGCCATCGTGAACTGAGTCCAGACAGTATTTTAATTGGTGAAGAGATTAGTACTGCGGCACTTGTAGAGTTACCGGTAGACAATATTGCAGCAATTGTGACATCCGAAGGTGCAGCCAACTCACATATGGTGATTGTTGCTCGTGCATTAGGTATTCCAACTGTAGTTGGTGTAACTGAACTGCCAGTGAACACACTTGATGATGCAGAAATGATTGTGGACGCCTATCAGGGCCGTGTTTTTGTTAATCCGCCACGTCGTTTACGCCAACGCTATAAAGAAATTCAGAAAGAAGATGAGCAAATCGCAAAAGATCTCAAACAATACGAGACCAAAGAAGCGATTACTCCTGATGGTGTGTCTGTTCAACTTTATGTAAATACGGGTCTCATGATTGACGTAGTACGCGGAGTACAACGTGGTGCTCAAGGTGTTGGTCTATACCGAAGTGAAATTCCATTCATGTTACGAGAACGTTTCCCGGGTGAAGAAGAACAACGCGCAATCTACCGTCAACAGTTGAGCCACTTCGCCAATAAACCTGTGGTGATGCGAACTCTGGATATTGGTGCAGATAAAGACCTGCCGTATTTCAGTATTGAAGAAGAAAACTCGGCTTTAGGCTGGCGTGGGATTCGTTTCACGCTCGATCATCCCGAGATTTTTTCTTCACAAATTCGCGCCATGCTCAAAGCCAGTATTGGTTTAAATAATTTGCATATTTTATTGCCAATGGTCACTACAGTCAGTGAAGTCGAAGAAGTACTTTATTTACTTGAGCGTGACTGGATTGCAGTGCAAGAAGAAGAGCAAGTTAAAATTACCAAACCAAAAATTGGGATTATGGTTGAGGTGCCGAGCGTCCTGCTACAAATTGATGAGTTTGCTGAACTCGTCGATTTCTTCTCGGTCGGTTCAAATGACTTAACACAGTATTTACTTGCAGTTGACCGTAATAATCCACATGTGGCCAACGTTTACTCACACTTCCACCCATCCATTCTACGTGCGTTAACTCGCTTAGTTAAAGAGTGCCATGAATACAAAAAACCAATAAGTATTTGTGGTGAAATGGCAGGTGACCCATTATCGGCAATTTTACTCATGGCGATGGGCTTTAATACCCTTTCGATGAGTTCAAGTAACATTTTGCGAGTAAGAAAAGCAATTTGTCATGTCCCTATGACAGATGCACAAAAATTGCTGGATGATGTCATGAAAATGAATAATCCACTCATCGTAAAAAGCTGGCTTGAGTATTATTTTAAAACTCATGGTTTAGCTGATATGGTGAAATCGAATCGAATCGTAAATGTTTAATACATAAACAATAAAGGAGAGTAATACTCTCCTTTATTGTTTGAGAGAGCTTCTACAACAACTCAATATAAAAACTTTGGATTCGATTTTATCTTCTTTTTTTAAACAAAAATTTAATCGGTTTTTCAAATCAATACTGACAATTTAATCCATTTGAAAAATAAAACTTCTACTTTTACTATGTTTATAGAGCGCTATTAAAAGATCTTACGTTGTTCCAACAATTGAAGAGGTAATTCTATGCATCGTTATTTACAAGTTTCATCTTATTTTTCCTCTTGTTTTTTAACCTTCATACAGTAAATTGGAGGAATAACAATTAAAGGAATCTGATGGATTATTAAATAACAAAATCATGAGACAACATCTTAGTGAAAAGAATTTTAAACGGTTTTTCTCACCATTTGTTCACTCATTTCTTTATTTAATAAACATGAGTTTTCCCCCAAAAGTCCAGGAAAATGAGCCCTACTACTTTATCAAGAGCTCAATAATTATTACCCAGAGAGAATATAACCATGTCAGACGAATCAAAATGCCCTTTTTCAGGCCATAAATCAAAACCAGAGGTAACGATCGGTGGTGGCACGCCTAGCTTACATTGGTGGCCAAAACAACTACGCGTTGACTTACTAAACCAACATTCAGAACGCTCTAATCCACTCAGTAACGATTTTGATTACCGTAAAGAATTTAAAAAACTCGACTATTACGCACTCAAAGCTGATATCAAAAATGTGTTAACAGATTCCCAAGATTGGTGGCCAGCCGATTGGGGAAATTATACAGGCCTATTTATTCGCTTAGCATGGCATGCTGCCGGTACATATCGTATGGGTGATGGTCGTGGCGGTGCTGGTCGTGGTCAACAACGTTTTGCACCACTAAATAGTTGGCCTGACAATGCGAGTTTAGATAAAGCTCGCCGTTTATTATGGCCAGTTAAGCAAAAATACGGTCAAAAAATATCGTGGGCAGATTTATTTATTCTTGCTGGAAACATCGCACTTGAATCTTCGGGCTTCCGTACCTTTGGTTTTGGTGCAGGTCGTGAAGATGTTTGGGAGCCAGACAACGATGTAAACTGGGGTGATGAAAAAGAATGGTTAGCTCATCGAAACTCTGAAGCACTAGAAGGTAGCAATTTAGCTGCAACCGAAATGGGTCTAATTTATGTAAACCCTGAAGGTCCACAAGCCAGCGGTGACCCTAAATCAGCTGCACCATTTATCCGTGCCACTTTCGGCAACATGGCAATGGACGACGAAGAAATTGTTGCTTTAATTGCAGGTGGCCATACTTTAGGTAAAACCCATGGTGCTGGCTCTGCTGACCACGTTCAAGCTGATCCAGAGGGAGCGCCAATTGAACAGATGGGCTTTGGCTGGTCAAGTAGCTTTGGTACAGGTGTCGGTAAAGATGCAATCACTTCAGGTTTAGAAGTCATTTGGTCACAAACGCCAACACAATGGAGCAACTACTTCTTTGAAAACCTGTTCAAATACGAGTGGGTACAAGAGCGCTCACCGGCTGGTGCAATTCAATGGGTAGCGGCAGATGCTGAAGCGATCATCCCCGATCCTTTCGATCCGTCAATTAAACGTAAGCCAACGATGCTTACTACAGATTTGACCTTACGTTTTGACCCTGAGTTTGAAAAGATCTCTCGTCGTTTCCTTAACGACCCACAAGCTTTCGCGAATGCTTTTGCTCGAGCATGGTTTAAATTAACTCACCGTGATATGGGTCCAAAAGCACGTTATTTAGGTCCAGAGGTTCCTGCTGAAGATTTAATTTGGCAAGATCCATTACCAGCTGCGAGCGCTATACCATCTGCTGCAAGCATTGCTGATGCAAAAGCAAAAATCGTTGCACTAGGGCTATCTGCTGGCGAATTGGTTTCGCTTGGTTGGGCTTCCGCGTCAACATTCCGCGGTGGAGATAAACGCGGTGGTGCAAACGGTGCACGTATTGCTTTATCACCACAACGTGGTTGGGAAGTAAATAAAAAAGCTGTTGAGACTTTAACTAAAATTGAAGAACTCAAAGCATCTACCCAATTGTCACTGGCTGACTTAATTGTACTTGCAGGTAACATTGGTGTAGAGCAAGCCGCTCAAGCGGCGGGCTTTAATATTAGTGTTCCATTTGCTCCTGGTCGCGTTGATGCATTACAAAGTCAAACCGATGTCGAATCTTTCCAATTACTTCTCGGCCTTGCAGATGGTTTTAGGAATTGGAAAAAAGAGGGAGTCAGTGCAGCAACTGAGGCGTTATTAATTGATAAAGCACAACAATTGACTTTGACTGCACCAGAATTAACTGCATTGATTGGTGGTTTACGTGTACTAGGCACCAACTGGGATGGTTCGCAACATGGTGTATTTACCCAACAGGTTGGTGTACTCAGTACAGACTTCTTTACGAACTTACTCGACATGTCTACTGTATGGGCACCTGTCGATTCAACAAGCGAAGTATTTGAAGGCAAAGACCGCAAAACAGGTGCAGTAAAATTTACCGCAACGCGTAATGATTTAGTCTTCGGTTCAAACTCAATCTTACGTGCGTTGGCCGAAGTCTATGCTCAGGCAGATGGTAAAGAAAAATTTGTTCAAGACTTTGTCGCAGCATGGACTAAAGTGATGAATCTTGATCGTTTTGACTTAGCTTAATTAAAGTCAAAATAATAAAAGCCAGTTCAATTTGAACTGGCTTTTTAATATAAAGTAACCGAGTTTTAGACAGTCAATTTATGCCCTTCCCGAATGCAATAAAAGGGATTAGCAAGCTTTGATGAAGCTTTAATTGCTTGAGCTAAAGCATGTTCCGGATCTTCCCGATCTTCATCAGTTAACTGAAAAGTTCGATAATGAATTGCAAGAGAACGATGAGCTTGTAAATCTAAATGAGCATGAACAGCATCTTGAGGATTCATATGAACATAGCTCATTAACTTACGAGGTTCATAAGCACCGATTGGAAGCAAGGCAACACGCGGTGCGCCATAACGTGCATGAATTTGCTTAAAATGGCCTGCATAACCGGTATCACCAGCAAAGAAACAATGGCCAGTTTTAGCTACAACCGAAAAGCCTCCCCAGAGTGCTTTATTTTGATCACGTAGACCACGCCCTGAGCCATGCTGTGCAGGTGTATAGATTATTCTTAATTCGTGATAGGGAATTTCTTGCCACCAATCCATTTCAATCACATGAAAATCTTTAGGTAGATAAAATCCATTTCCAAGGCCTGTATAAATAGGCATAGCGAATTTTTTATGCAGCCACTCAAGTGTAGCTAAATCCATATGATCATAATGATTATGACTGAGTAGAACTCCATGTATGGTCGGCAATTGTTCTAAAGCAAAACCCGCTGGACACACACGGCGTGGCCCACGTCCATGTGAAGGACTTGCATAATCACACCATACTGGGTCAGTAATAAAGTTATAAGGCCCGATCTGAACTAATACTGTTGCATGCCCAACAAACCAAACTTGCCAATCATCTAAGTCTGCATGAGGCCGGTTTTGAGGCAAAGCAATTGGCGTATTAACACGTGCTTCATATTCATTTTGAATATCCACTTTCCACGTGAAAGACTCACGCGTAACTAACCAACGTAATAGCTCTTTTGAGCCTCTAGCTGGTAATTTAGGCTGCTGGTTATAAAACCGCGTATCTGATTCACGCCCTGACTCTGGATGATAAAAAGGAGGTTTTATCCATGTATGCGTCCAACAGGACTGAGTCGGCAATTGATATGTTAATGTCGGCTTGTCTTTCATGGGCTTTTCTATGTTTTAGCAGCAGCAGAATGGATGTGTTCAGGTTTCTATCTTAACGATTAAAACAAATTAAGCTATGGTACTTACACTTATTTATCATATAAATATCCCTTTTATCGTAGTCATAGCCAACATAAGTTGAATTAGAGTGCCATAAAAAACACATAGATGTGTTGGGTTTATGCTTCGACAATTACTATTCTTATTAAGATATCTTGTACAACATAACAATATAAATCACCTAAAGTGATCATAGATTTGCTCTGTTTTACTTTCGTAGTCCTCAATTTTCCAATTTAAAATATTTTGACAACCTATAGCACAAAATATTTAGTAACACTTACAGCCTGTGAAGTTCCAAAGAAATATATTTCATAATTTTAATTTATTATTCTTTATTTTTGCATAATATGAGAATTAATTGTATGAATATTTAAAACGTTTAATTTTTTCTTTGATTAAGTAAAAAAATTGTATTCATGATCGAATAATTAATATAATTTATGAATTATTTAAACTTATATTCCTATATTAATTATCTAATGAAAATTAAAATTCCATTTATTTTATAAATACCTAAATCACCTTCACGCTATATCTATTTATGCTTTATACTTCACTTAAATCATAGTAAGACATTTTTTGGATTAGTCTTATGGAACTACGCCATCTCCGATATTTCATTACCGTTGCTGAAGAATTAAATTTTAGTAAAGCCGCTCTTAAACTTTTTACTGCACAGCCTTCTCTTAGCCAACAAATTAAAGATTTAGAAGAAGATGTTGGCGTACGCCTTTTAAATCGTACAAAACGTAAAGTTGAGTTAACAGAAGAGGGAGAAGTATTTTTAGAACATGCTCGGCTCACTCTTGCTCAAGCTGAAAAAGCGGTCGCTATGGCACGACAGGTTTCTAAAGCTAAGCAGCAATTGTTACGTATCGGTTTCGTGCCCATTGCAGAAATGAAGATTTTTCCTTACGTTCTTCCCAATCTGCGAATACAACATCCCGACCTCACCATTGAGTTATCTAATCTAAATAATACCGAACAGCTTAAAGCCTTAAAAAAAGGAGAGCTGGACATTACATTTACCCGTGAAAATACAAATAATGATGAAATTCAAAGTCAATTCGTTTTGACTGAACCCTTGATTTTCCTACTTCCAAAGAACCACCCACTTGCTCAGTATGATCGAATTCCTGTTCATGCCTTACAAGGAATTGATTTCATTATTCCAGCTGCTGAGCAATCACAAACATTACATAATACTATTTTAGACTTCGCTAGAACTCATAATATCGAACTCAATATTGTTCAAAAAGCAGATAGCATGCTGTTTAATATTAACTCTCTTGGCTCTGGCTTAGGGTGTACAATTTTACCTGCCTATGTGGCTCCATTAGGAATCAAAAATACAATTGTTCGCCCACTTGATGTCGACTTACCAACGATTGATTTATTCGTAAATTACCGTAGAAACTCACAGTCCTTAGGTGTCCAAAAATTCATTGACCAACTCACCAAAGTATTTCATTTAGACAAAAACTTAAGCCACGCTTAATTATCAAAAATGATTTTATTATTAAACACATGATTAATAAGATTATCTATATAAAAAAGTATAAATAAATATTCTTTATATTTATTTATACTTTTCATAACTAGTTTAATTCACAATATTGTTCTATGTTCCCTAGTAGGCACTTTAAATATCTCATGGATATAAATAAAAAACCCCGCAATAAAATTCATATAAAACCAGATATTATTTTCACCATTTAATAAAAAATAATATATTTACCCCGTAATAAAGGAGACTAGAAAAATGGTTGGATTATTTCAACATCTTGGACGTAGTGTACTAAACCGTCCTCATTTCTTTATCGCCTTATTTATAGGAATTGTCACCGCTATTATTTTGACATGGTTAACTTCATGGAAATGGTCAACTATATTATTAGTCAGTTGGAATGCTTCGGTTAGCATATATTTACTCCATGTTTGGCAACTCATGAAAAGTGCCGATCATTCACAAATGCAACAGCAAGCTAAAAAACAAGATGAAAGCAAATGGGTCATTATGCTGATTGTTTTACTAGCCTTAACCATGTCTCTGGTTGCTATTTTGATTCAACTGTCACAGCTTCCTTCAGAGAGTTCTGCTAAGTTAGGCCATGTAGCCTTAGCTTTACTGACGATTGTTTCTGCATGGCTTTTTATGCATACCGTTTTTGCTCTACATTATGCCCATGATTTTTATATGGCCTTATCTAGAAATGAGGAAAATGGAGGATTAGATTTCCCAGAGACAAAACAACCAACTTATCCTGACTTTCTATATTTTAGTTATATTATTGGGACTTCTGCGCAAACTGCCGATGTGTCAATTACCACCAAGCATATGCGCCTTTTAAACTTATTTCACGCAGTATTGTCTTTTGGGTTTAATACCACCATTTTGGCGATCTGTATTAACGTTGCTGCTGGCTTTCTTACCAACTAAAGCGACGTATTTAGAAAATAAAAAAAGCCACCCATTTGGATGGCTTTTAAGAATATTAAGTTTACAACAGTTGCCCCATCGTACTTTGTTTTAAGCCTTCGCGCTGTTTAATCGCATCAATATAACGTTCAATGGCTGGGTGTGATTCAATTGTTTTCATTTTTAATTGCCATAAAAGCATTGCTCCAACACTTACATCAGCTGCAGTAAATTGCTCACCACATACATACGGATTTGCTTCACTCAATCCTTGAACTAAAGCTTGATAAGCATCATTGTAATCGCCATAGCCAACAAACATCTTTTGCTCAGGTGATACTTCTATTCCTAAAGCTTTATCAACACCTGCAGCCTCCCAAGGACCCGCCATCACAAATAACCAACGATAGTACAAACCACGTTTCGGATCATCTAAAGCAGGAGCCAAACCTTTCTCAAAAAACTTATCAGCCAAATAAGCACAGATTGCACCCAACTCATAAATCACGACATCGCCATCTACCAATACCGGCACTTTTCCAAAAGGATTAATTTTTAAATATTCAGGTGATTTCATTTCGGTCTTGTATGCGACTTCAATTCGTTCACATTCAACACCTAACTCGACCAAAAGCCAGTCAATAACAACACCACGTGACTCTTTGTTAGTATAAAGTTTAAGGCTCATTCTTATTGCTCCTTGTTTATCGTAGTTCCTAGTGTACAAATAACTTTTGTCAGTTTTTGTCAGTAGCCTTTTGCATTTCCTGTTTCCACCACTTTTGGAACAGAAGCTTTTTAAATTCGGGATATATATCTTGGCTAATATGAAGCTGATGGATACGATCTATTCGAAAGTGGCGAAATGCCTGACGCAATTCACACCAAGCAGCCAGTACTACTTTGTCGTTTAAATAACCTAAAGCAAAAGGCCAAAGTGAACGTTCACTTAACCGTTTTTGTTCATCGCAATAATCTATTTTTATTTTTACTTGATTACGAATGGCTATACGCACCTGCTCCACCAGAGCCGCATCAACTGGATGCCAATAATGTGCGACACCCAAGGTCATATCATCGAGTAGATGTTTTCGATGTTTAGGCAAAACCGCATAAAGTTTTGAATAAATTGAAACTGCAGCAGATTTTAATGACTGATCAGGAACATCTTTCAACCATTCTAAAGCTAAAAATAAAGCTTCAGCTTCGTCTTCATTGAATGTCACTGGGGGTAATAAAATATCCTCTTTGAGCTGAAAACCCAGACCTGCTGAGGCATCGATTCTTACACCTTGCTCACGTAAGCTATCAATATCCCGATAGACACTTCGAACACTAATGTTTAGGCGTTCAGCTAAGACTTGTGCAGTAACTGGATAACGAGCTTCACGGAGTTGTTGTAAAAGATTTAATAGGCGAATTGAACGGCTCATTTTTCTCTTCTTATTGTTTTGTTATTTAATTTAAAGAAGAGGGAATAAATCCCTCTTCTTCTATCATTCTAAACTACGCTACATCGACAGTAGATAATTGAGCGTATCCTCTCAAAAAGCTGTGAAGCTCTTGTACATCTTTAGCAATCGTTAAAGGTTGGAACTTTTGCAGAACTTCAACGGAATGCACGCCATAACCGACACCAATACGTGGCATACCTAAACGCTGTGCCATCTCAAGGTCATAGCTACTATCACCAATCATGACTGCTTGCTCAACATTCACCCCAGTGACTGTTAATATTTCTTGCAACATGAGCGGGTCTGGTTTTGAGCGCGTCTCGTTGGCAGCCCGAGTTACATCAAAAAGATGAGTACTCTGTGTTTTTGCGATTACACGGTCTAACCCACGACGGTTTTTACCCGTCGCTACGGCAAGTTTTAAACCTTGGGCTTTTAAATCATGGAGTAGTTCAGAAATACCCTCAAACCATGCATCATTTGTCGAGTTCGCGATATAGTGATCGCCATATGCTTTTAAGATCGAGTCATGCAATTCTGGCGCTTCTGGAAATAAGGTCTGCATAACCTCAGGCAAGCCTAACCCAATAATACTTTTTGCGGCTTCATCGCTTAGAGGCAATTCATGTTGCTCTGCTGCATGTTGTAAGCTCGCAACAATCTGACCAACAGAGTTATATAAAGTTCCATCCCAGTCAAAAATTACTAATTCGGTTTTCAGACTCATTTTGCTACTCTCAAAGCCTTTAATAACTGGGTCATGTCTTCTGGTAACGGCGCTTCAATCGGTGGATAACCCGGAATATCTAAACGCATCGCGTGTAAACATAAACGTCGTGCCTGCGGACCTGCGTACTCAGTGGTGTGTCCATATTTATCATCACCCAACAACGGATGTCCAATACTTAAACCATGGACACGGATCTGATGAGTACGGCCTGATAACGGCGATGCATGAACTAAAGTTGCATTTTTAAAACGCTCTGCAACCACCCATTCGGTTTTACTTGGCTTACCTTCTTTAGATACACGTACACGACGCTCGCCATTGGCTAGCTCGTAACGAAATAAAGGAGCATCAATGAGTTGTTTATCGAGACTCACCTGACCTTTTACAATTGCCGCATAAGTCTTACGAATTTTGTGCTCACGCAACATATCTTGTAGCAGCTTTAAAGTACTACGTTTCTTGCTAATCATGACCAGACCAGAAGTGTCACGGTCAATGCGGTGGATTAGTTCTAAATATTTCTTACCTGTCGCTGCGCGTAAAGCCTCAATCAAACCATACGCCACACCACTACCACCATGTACAGCAATACCTGATGGTTTATTTATGACTAACAGGCCTTCATCTTCATAGACCACACGGCTGAGTAGGCTTTGTGCTACACTATCACTCACAGGAGCAGCGGTTTCATCCTTTTGTTCATAGCGAATAGGTGCAACACGAATCTGATCTCCAATCTCTAATTTGGTCTCAGCTTTAATACGTTTTTTGTTTACTCGAACCTGACCTTCACGAATCAAACGATAAATACGACTCTTAGGTACACCCTTTAAACGCGAAAACAGGAAATTATCAATTCGCTGTCCTGCTTGATGTTCATCCACCTCAAACCAAGTGACACTTTGCCATTGCTGTGTAGAATTCATACTAATATTTAAACCTGAAATTTTGCTAAATTTGATTAATAAATGACCGATTAGCTTAGTTTTTTCACAAGAAATCTAAGCTTAGCCCATAGGCAGATGCTGCAAGGTTTGATATAGTCAGCGCACGGATACCGCCGTAAGTGAACATCTAATAGGGAATTTCCCTGATTGAAACCTCAATCAAAATGATGCTTTCATCACCAGCTCGGATTGGTCCTAAAGAATTATGCCGACGCCGAAGGCTTATTATATCGGCAAAATGACAAACTGTTGCGTTTAATTCAGTTTGTTCAAAAAAATATGTTACCAACTCTAGTTGGTTATGGAACGTAAACTGATACACATCAGACAAATCGCTCCTTAATGTTGCCTTCAGGCTAAAGCGTTGATGCATTGGAACTGCCGAAAGCACCGATACGATGAGCATTCCGTATCAAACTTCCAAAAAGAAGTCACTTCGCGCCCAATGACAGTGAAAGTCATTAACCAATGCACCGCTCACCCGCCAGTGAAGCACTAAGGAAGTCCGATTTAAAGGTTGAAGCAGTATTGCCTACATCACAGACGAGAATCGAAGCTAAGGCTAAATGTAGCCGGTAACAGATGACTCAGACCACAAATATTTTGAGATCTGGGAAATGATCCGTCATGTTCGATGTTCGTTCAGAACCTTTAAGTTTGTGCGATATGTTTGTGTGGGTCACTATTAGGTGTCACACCCATGAAACGTATGTTGATTAATGCAACTCACGCAGAAGAAGTCCGCGTTGCACTTATCACTGGTAATCGTCTTTACGATTTTGATTTAGAGAATCGTACCCGAGAACAGAAAAAATCCAATATCTATAAAGGCCATGTAACCCGCGTAGAACCCTCTTTAGAAGCTGTTTTTGTTGAATACGGCGCAGGCCGTCAAGGCTTCTTGTCTATGCGCGAAATTGCTAACAGTTATTTCCAAGCAGACCCACGACAAACTTCAAACATTCGTGAACTTATCACTGAAGGTACTGAATTACTTGTTCAAGTCGAAAAAGAAGAACGTGGCAATAAAGGTGCGGCCCTTTCTACCTTTATTTCACTTGCAGGACGTTATTTGGTTCTTATGCCAAACAACCCGAAAGGCGGCGGTATTAGTCGTCAAATTTCAGGTTCTGTACGTGAAGAATTAAAAGAAATTTTAGCTTCTTTAAATTTACCACGTGGTATGAGCGTTATTGTACGTACCGCTGGTATTGGCCGTACCCAAGAAGAATTACAGTTAGACTTACAGCATTTGCTAGACCTTTGGGCTCAAATTCAAGGCACAGCAAGCTCTGGTCCTTCTCCAATGCTTGTTCATCAAGAAGCTGGTGTTGTTACTCGTGCTATCCGCGATTATTTACGTGATGATGTTGCAGAAATTTTAATTGATAGCGAACAGGCTTATAACGAAGCTTATAACTTTGTTAAAGCAGTGATGCCACGTCAATTAGACAAACTCAAAACTTATACTTTAAACGAGCCATTATTTGCTCATTTTGGTATTGAAAGCCAAATTCAAACTGCTTATGAGCGTGAAGTAAAACTTCCTTCTGGGGGTTCAATCGTAATTGACCAGACTGAAGCTTTAGTTTCAATCGACATTAACTCTGCAAAATCAACTCGTGGACATGACGTTGAAGAAACTGCGCTGAATACTAACTTAGAAGCAGCAGAAGAAATTGCTCGCCAACTTCGTCTTCGTGACATTGGTGGTTTAGTTGTAATCGACTTCATCGATATGACTAAAGAGCGCAACCAGCGCATGGTTGAAGCAAAACTTCGTGAAGCAACACAAAGCGATCGTGCCCGTATCCAGTTCGGTCAATTGTCTCGTTTTGGCTTAATGGAAATGAGCCGTCAACGTCTACGCCCATCTCTTGAAGAAGCAACAGGCTATGTCTGTCCTCGCTGTCATGGTACAGGCATGGTTCGTGACTTACGCTCACTTTCGCTTTCAATTATGCGCAAAGTAGAAGAAATCGCGCTTCGTGAACGTCATGGTGAAGTACAAGTAGAAGTACCTGTTGAAATTGCAGCATTCTTGCTCAATGAAAAACGTCATAGTCTTGTTTACTTAGAACAAACTTCTGGTGTTCGTGTGACTGTTTTACCTCACCCGCACTTAGAAACACCTCACTACGAAATTCAGTACAATCCAGATGGATTTGCGCCATCTAGCTACGAACGTACTGAAGCAACTCGTTCAAGTGAAAAAGAGTTAGGTTATGAATCTTCTGAATGGCATTTAGAAGAAGCCGATCATGGCCATGCTCATGCTGCTCCTGCTACCAATAACGCAGCTAACCAAAAGAAAGCAAATCAAGCAGCTCAACCTGCTGCTCAGGCAAGCGCTCAAAAAGCAGCAAGTCCTTGTGCATGGTTAGAAAACCTGTTTGTTCAAAAACAAGCTCAAACAGTTGATCAATCTCGCTCAGCACAAAATGCTGCTGCCGCAATTGAACAAATGGTGAATACAGGCGCTGTTAGCCGTGGGCAGTTTGGACAAGTTGTAGCACCAGCAGTTGCTGAAGCTACTTCGGCTCCATCTAACAATGCTTATATTTCTCAATCTCCTGTTAAACAGGAAACACGTGAGAATGTTGAAAAAGACGATAAAGTACAACAGCAGCGTCCAAACAACAAAAAACGTAAGCACAAAGAGCAACGTGAACAACATCAACATCATCACAATCAAGAACCACAGCAACAACAGGTTCATGAAGAAGTTGTACAGTTATCACGCCAAGAGCAACGTGAATTAAAACGTCAACAAAAGCGTCAACAACAAGATCAGCCGCATGCGCAACATCAAAATGATGGGCAACAAGCTGAACATGCTGTACCACGTCGTGATCGTAATAATCAACAACGTCCAAACCGCCCGAATCGCCACCGCGATCCAAGCGTATTAAATGAAAATCAAAATACGCCGGCACCAGCAGTTGTTGATGAAAAACAAATTAAGGTTGATTTGATTGATGCTCCACAGCATGAAGTCATGAATACAGCCTTAGTCATCAATGTTGATCAAGCACAAAGCGAAATTATTGCTTTAACGCCTGAGCAACCTGTTGAACGTACTGAAAAAGCACCTGTTGTTGAAGCTACTCAAGAACCAGCTCCAGCACCAGTTGTGGCAGTGGAAGAGACAGTAACTGCTGAAGCAGAAGCTCCTCAACCAAAGGCTGAAAAAACTCAACCGCAAATTCAGCGTGCAAGTAATGATCCTCGTATGCGTCGCCGTGAACAACGCAATGCAAAACGTGCTAAAGCTGCTGCACCATCAATTGCCCCATCGCAAATTCCAACGTTGGCGCAATATACAATTGGTAGCTTGATTCGTCATGTTTACGGTGAAGACTGCACAGTATTGATTGAACAGTTTGGTTTAGTTCCAACATTCAATCGTGCATTGCAGAAATTTGCAGAGCAATATGCAAGTACTCTAGTAACTGAAGTTCCAGCGGAAGCTGAAGACAAAAAGCCTGTTACTCGTGATGCTGAGCTTCCAAGCAACAAGCCTTCACAAGAAGCAGAACCTGCACCAGTACTTGCGTTGACGCCACCAAAAGAAGCGACACCGCGTGTTGCTAATGACCCACGTGAACGTCGTCGTCTAGCGAAACTTGCTGCTGAACAAGCTTTTGAGCAAGTCAAACAGCAACATTCTGCAACAGAAGAAGCTGCACCTGTAGCTGAATCTGTAGAACAAACTGTTGTTGCTACTGCTGAAGCACAAGTACCTGCTGAATCAAAACAGCAACCGCTTGAGCTTGATCAGGAAACTGAAGTAGCAGCTAGCGTAGAAACACCAACTGAAACTGTAGTTGAAGCTCCAGTTGCAAAACAGCCAAAAGCAGCTGCAAAAGCCAAAGCAGCTACAGAACAAGCTGTAGAGCCAACTGAAGCTCCTGCCGAGAGTGAATCAGAAGATTCTAAAGCTGATAAGGACAAACCAAGTCGTCCTCGTCGCCCTCGCGGTCGCCCACCAAAGAAAGCAAATCCTGTAGCTGAGTAAATCATTTGCTCAATTGCAGCTAATTTAAACAAACCTAGTCATTTCGATGACTAGGTTTTTTTTGTTATTTTTAGCCAATTAGGTTGATTGCACTAGAAGAAAAGTTTTAAAAGCATGGTGAACCATGAAAATACTGTACTTTTGCCAACACAACCTTTTTGGATTGATCGAAAAATAAATAGGATTGATATGAGCCAGACAACACAGACCGATATCATTACGCTTGGGGATGTTGCCACCAGACTTCCTAGCTTCATTCCCAAAGTACCCCATATCCTGAATGGTCTTAAACAGGCTTATTTAAGAACAGCAAATACACCAACTGGATTAGGTGTAGCTTTTGAGAAAGCTGTTAAGCGAAATCCGAAAGGTATTGCTTTATTATTTGAAGATCAAAGTTACTCATACGAAGCTTTAAATGAATGGGCTAACCAGATTTCTCACTATTATTTATCTCTCGGCGCACGTAAAGGTGATGTGATTGCCGTAATGGTTGAGAACCGTTCTGAGCTTATTGCCACTATTGTGGGCCTAGCTAAAATTGGGGTAACTATTGCGCTTGTGAATACATCTCAAGTCGGTAAAGTCCTCGCTCATAGTATCAATCTTGTAAAACCAATTGCCGTCATTGCAGGTGAAGAAGTTCGAGCTGTAATTGATGAAATTCGTCAGGACCTAAATGTTCCTAAAGACCGTTTTCATTGGTTTGCAGATCAGGCTACACGTCAAAATGCGGGAACAGCACCTCAAGGTTATGCCAATCTTGCAATAGAAATTGATCAATTTCCAAAATTCAACCCATCGACCACACACTCTGTTCATGGTAATGATGGTCTGTTTTATATTTATACTTCGGGAACAACAGGATTACCAAAAGCAGTTATTTTTAAACATAGTCGCTGGACACTCGCATATGGCACTTATGGCCACATTTTAAACCTTGGTCCAGATGATGTGATGTATGTAACTTTGCCGCTGTATCATGCAACAGGCGTGGTTGTTTGCTGGTGTGGTGTGATTGCAGGAAGCTCTACCCTTGCCATTCGACGTAAATATTCAACCAGTGCTTTCTGGAAAGATGTTCAGAAGTTTAATGCCTCTGCAATCGGTTATGTAGGTGAACTTTGCCGCTACTTGATGGATGCTCCGACTACAGAGCTTGACCGTGCTCACCGTGTAACCAAAATGATTGGTAACGGCATGCGTCCAAACATCTGGGATAAATTCAAACAACGTTTTGGCGTTCAAGAAGTTCTTGAGCTTTATGCCTCAAGTGAAGGTAACGTTGGCTTTAGTAATATTTTCAACTTTGACAACACAGTAGGCTTCTCCCCTACGCCATACGCAATTATTGAGTTTGATAAAGAGAAAAACGAACCAATACGCGATAAAAATGGCTGGTGTAAAAAAGTTAAAGCAGGTGAAGTCGGTTTATTGGTAGGCAAAATTACCAGTCGCTCCCCATTTGATGGCTATACCGACCCAGAAAAGAATAAATCTGTGATTATGCAAGATGTCTTCAAAAAAGGTGACTCATATTTCAACACAGGTGATCTTGTCCGCAATATTGGTTTCCGTCATGCCCAGTTTGTTGACCGCTTAGGCGATACCTTCCGCTGGAAAGGCGAAAATGTATCTACCACCGAAGTTGAAAACATGGTGTGTGAATATGACAAGATCGCTGAAGCTGTCGTTTATGGTGTAGAAATTCCAAATACCAATGGTCGTGCAGGTATGGCAGCAATCACACTTGCTGATGGTGCCGAGTTAAATGACGCTGATTTAACAGAAATGGTGACTGTATTTAAAAAATGCTTACCTGCTTATGCGGTACCAGTGTTTTTACGTATACAAGCTAAAGTTGAAACTACAGGTACTTTTAAGTACCAAAAGAATAAATTGAAGGAAGATGCGTTTAATCCAAGCAAAACTTCTGAACGTTTACTCGCTTTATTGCCTGGTGCAAGCAGTTACTGTGACATCACAACTGAAATTTTTGACAACATTCAGGCCTATAAATACCGTTTTTAGTTCATTTTTTAGCTAAACAAGAGGAAATCGTGCTTTTTATAGGCAATCATGCAAATGTTTTTAAATTTCCTCTTGTGTTAGTTGAATAACTTGCTAAAATACGCGACATCAAAACAAAGGTGGTGTTAGAAAACTTTTAGTTATCTTGCACTTCACATTCAAATGATATTTGAATGTTTGTTCAGGGTCGTTAGCTCAGTTGGTAGAGCAGCGGACTTTTAATCCGTTGGTCCCGCGTTCGAGTCGCGGACGACCCACCACTTATCTGTTTTGAACCTATTTGGGTCGTTAGCTCAGTTGGTAGAGCAGCGGACTTTTAATCCGTTGGTCCCGCGTTCGAGTCGCGGACGACCCACCAAATTCTAAAAAGCCTCTCAGTTCGAGAGGCTTTTTTTATTGTTAATGTATTTTAGTTTTATGACTAAAAGATGACGATGCACTTCTTATATAGAACATCCCTAGCCCATTCCATAAAAATTTCCAAACGTTTAGGAATATAACTTCTATTCGGATATAAAATATTAAGTGGAAGTGATTGAGCGGTATAGGCACTTAGTACTTCAACTAAAGTTCCCTGCTCGATTTTATCCTGAACATCGTAGTATGGAAGTTG